>NZ_JBSVXG010000015.1:0-59578 GCF_054070595.1 Pseudomonas sp. SDO55104_S430
TACAGAATCCGATTAGCTGTAGGAGCGAGGCTTGCCCGCGAAGCGTCCGGCATTACCAACTCAAAAATCAGGAATCACGCCGCAAATCCGGCGGAATCGGCAGGTCATCCTTGAGCGGCTCCGGTCGTTTGCCCTTGCCCGCCTTGTACTGGCGGATCTGATAGACATACGCCAGCACCTGCGCCACCGCCAGGTACAGTCCGCCAGGGATTTCCTGTTCCAGTTCGGTGGAGTAGTAGATCGACCGCGCCAGTGCCGGCGATTCCAGCAGCAGGACTTCGTTGGCGGCTGCGATTTCACGGATTTTCAGCGCCAGAAAGTCACTGCCCTTGGCAATCAGCACCGGCGCGCCACCTTTGTCCGAGTCGTATTTGAGCGCCACGGCGTAGTGAGTCGGGTTGGTGATGACTACATCGGCCTCGGGCACCGCGGCCATCATCCGGCGCTGGGACATTTCTCGCTGAAGCTGTCGAATCCGTTGCTTGACCTCCGGCCGCCCTTCCTGATCCTTGTGCTCGTCGCGCACTTCCTGCTTGGTCATCTTCAGCTTCTTGATGCTTTCCCACAGCTGAATCGGCACGTCCACGGCGGCGATGATGATCAGCCCGCAAGCCATCCACAGCGTGCTCCAGCCGACTACTTGCAGGCTGTGGGTGATTGCCCGATCCAGCGGTTCGTGGGCGATGCGCAGCAGGTCGTCGATGTCTGACCACAGCACGACCAAGGCCACGAACAGAACTATGAAGAATTTCGCCAAAGCCTTCAGCAACTCGGCCACGGACTTGGTCGAGAACATCCGCTTGAGACCGGCGCCGGGGTTCATGCGACTGAACTTGGGTGCCATGGTGCCGGCGGAGAACAGCCAGCCACCCAAGGCAATCGGACCGATCAGTGCGGCCAGCATCAGGGTGATCATCACCGGCTGAATCGCCAGCAAGGCGATTTTCCCCGACTGCAGCAGAAAGAGGCCCATCGAGCGCTGATCCAGCACCACCTCCCGGGACAGGGAGAAATTCAGGCGCATCAGCTCCATCATTTCCTGGGCGAGCATGCCGCCGAAAATCAGCAGCGCGCTGGCACCGGCCAGCATGATCGCCAGCGTGTTGAGCTCCTTGGAACGGGCGATCTCGCCCTTCTCTCGTGCGTCCTTTTTCTTTTTCTCCGTGGGGTCTTCTGTTTTGTCCTGACCGCTCTCGCTCTCAGACATGGCTCAGCTCGCCCTCGCCAGTTCGCGTAAAAACTGCAGGGCTTCGGTGGCCAGCGGTTGATACTGATTGAGAATGTCCGCCAGCCCGACCCAGAGGATGAACATCCCCAGCACCAGGGTCAGCGGAAAGCCGATGGAGAAAATGTTCAGTTGCGGCGCCGCCCGGGTCATCACGCCGAACGCGATGTTGACCACCAGCAGCGCGGTGATCGCCGGCAGTACCAGCACCAGCGCCGCGCCAAGCACCCAGCCCAGCTTGCCGGCCAACTCCCAGTAATGGTTGGTCATCAGTCCGCTGCCCACCGGCAGCGTGGTAAAGCTCTCGGTAAGTACCTCGAACACCACCAGATGGCCGTTCATCGCCAGGAACATCAGGGTCACCAACATCGTGAAGAACTGCCCGATCACCGCCACCGACACGCCGTTGGTGGGGTCGACCATCGAGGCGAAGCCCATGCCCATCTGGATCGCGAGGATCTGCCCGGCAATCACGAACGCCTGAAAGAACAATTGCAGGGAGAAACCGAGGATCGCGCCAATCAGGATCTGCTCTCCGATCAGCAGCCAGCCGCTCAGGTCCAGCGCATTGACCGGCGGCATCGGCGGCAGATTGGGTGCCAGCACCACGGTGATCGCCAGAGCGAAATAGAGACGAATGCGCTTGGGCACGAGCGAAGTACCGAACACCGGCATGACCATCAGCAAGGCGCCGATGCGGAACAGCGGCAACATGAAGGCCGCCACCCAGGTACTGATCTGGGTGTCCGTCAGTTGCAACAGGGAAGACATGGTTTAGCCGATGACCTGCGGAATGCTGTGGTAGAGCTGCAGGATGTATTCCATGAAGGTCTGCACCAGCCACGGACCGGCGACGATCAGGGTCACCAGCATTACCAGCAGACGCGGCAGGAAGCTCAGGGTCTGTTCGTTGATCTGGGTGGCGGCCTGGAACATCGCCACCACCAGGCCCACCAGCAGGCTCGGGATCACCAGCACCGCGACCATCAGCGTGGTCAGCCACAGGGCATCACGGAATATGTCGACGGCGACTTCTGGCGTCATGGCGATACACCCCCGAAACTGCTGGCCAGGGTACCGATGATCAGCGCCCAGCCGTCCACCAGCACGAACAGCATGATCTTGAACGGCAGGGAAATGATCAGCGGCGACAGCATCATCATACCCATGGCCATCAGCACACTGGCCACCACCAGGTCGATAATCAGGAACGGGATGAAGATCATGAAGCCGATCTGGAACGCGGTCTTGAGCTCAGAGGTCACGAACGCCGGCACCAGGATGGTCAGCGGCGCCTGATCGGGCGAGGCGATGTCGGTGCGCTTGGACAGGCGCATGAACAGCTCCAGATCGCTGGTGCGGGTCTGGGCGAGCATGAAGTCCTTAATGGGCACTTGGGCCTTGGCGATCGCGTCCTGAGCGGTCATTTTTTCCGCCAGGTACGGTTGCAGGGCGTCCTGGTTAACCCGGTCGAACACCGGGGCCATGATGAACAGGGTCAGGAACAGCGCCATGCCGGTGAGGATCTGGTTCGACGGCGTCTGTTGCAGGCCCAGGGCCTGACGCAGGATCGAGAACACGATGATGATCCGGGTAAAGCTGGTCATCAGCATGACGAACGCCGGAATGAAACTCAGCGCGGTCATGATCAGCAGGATTTGCAGGCTGACCGAATATTCCTGGGCACCCTGAGCATTGGTGCCCAGGGTGATCGCCGGAATCGACAACGGATCGGCGGCAAACGCCAGCGGCGCGGCCAGCATCAGGGCCAGCGTCAAGACGATGCGTAACGCACCCATCACTTCTTATCCTTCTGATCCTTGCCCATCAGTTCCATCAGGCGCTGGGCAAACTCGGGTGTGGTTTTCTCTGTAGTGCCCGGCACCTGCACCGGCTCCTTGAGCACATGCAGCGCGGTGATGGTGCCGGGGCTCAGACCCAGCAGGATCTGCTCGTTGCCCACCTGCACCAGCACCAGGCGGTCACGCGGACCAAGCGCTCGGGTACCGACGATATCGATCACCTGCCCCTTGCCTGCCGGCCCTGCCTGCTGGACCCGGCGCAACAGCCAGGCGAGGAAGAAAATCAGCCCCACCACCAGCAGCAGGCCCAGCACCAGTTGCGTCAATTGCCCCGCAACGCCGCTGCTGGCGACAGGCGCGGCAGCGGTTGCGGCGGTGGTCGCCACTGTCGTCGCGACCGGCTCGGCGGCCAGCGCGAAGAGCGGCAACATCAACGCCGCCAGAACACCCAGGAGCTTTTTCACTCAGCGCAGCTTCTTGATACGTTCGCTTGGGCTGATCACGTCAGTCAGGCGGATGCCGAACTTCTCGTTGACCACCACCACTTCGCCGTGGGCGATAAGGGTACCGTTGACCAGCACGTCCAGCGGCTCACCGGCCAGGCGATCCAGCTCGATCACCGAACCCTGGTTGAGTTGCAGCAGGTTGCGGATGTTGATGTCGGTGCTGCCCACTTCCATGGAAATCGACACCGGAATGTCGAGGATCACGTCCAGGTTCGGACCGTCCATGCTCACCGGCTCATTGTTTTTCGGCGCGCTGCCGAACTCTTCCATCTGTACGCGGTTGGAGCTGGAAATACCTGCATCGGCCGCCAGCAGGGCGTCGATATCGGCCTGACCACCATCACCGGACTCTTCCAGGGCCGCAGCCCACTCGTCAGCCAGCGCCTGGTCGTTGTTCATATCGTCAGTCATCAATGTGTCCTCGGCAGGCCACCTTTCAAGGGGAAGCCGTCAGTTAAATACGAATGTGTGATGCGCCTCAGCGGCGCTCGATCGGCTCGATCACCTGCAACGCCAGGTTGCCTTTGTGCGAACCCATCTTGACCTTGAAGGCCGGCACGCCGTTGGCGCGCATGATCATGTCTTCTGGCATTTCCACCGGGATGATGTCCCCCGGTTGCATGTGCAGAATGTCGCGCAGTTTCAGCTGGCGACGGGCGACGGTCGCGCCGATCGGCACGTCGACATCCATGACGTCCTGGCGCAGGGCATTGACCCAGCGCTCGTCCTGGTCGTCGAGATCGGACTGGAAGCCGGCGTCGAGCATTTCACGCACCGGCTCGATCATCGAATACGGCATGGTCACGTGCAGGTCGCCGCCACCGCCATCGAGTTCGATGTGGAAGGTCGACACCACAATGGCCTCGCTCGGGCCGACGATGTTGGCCATGGCCGGGTTCACTTCCGAGTTGATGTACTCGAAGTTCACTTCCATGATCGCCTGCCAGGCTTCCTTCAGGTCGACGAAGGCCTGCTCGAGCACCATGCGCACCACACGCAGTTCGGTCGGGGTGAATTCACGCCCTTCGATCTTCGCGTGACGGCCATCGCCGCCGAAGAAGTTGTCCACCAGCTTGAACACCAGCTTGGCGTCGAGGATGAACAGCGCGGTACCACGCAGCGGCTTGATCTTGACCAGGTTCAGGCTGGTCGGCACGTACAGCGAGTGCACGTATTCGCCGAACTTCATCACCTGCACGCCACCGACCGCTACGTCCGCCGAGCGACGCAGCATGTTGAACATGCTGATGCGCGTGTAGCGGGCGAAACGCTCGTTGATCATTTCCAGGGTCGGCATGCGTCCGCGGACGATGCGATCCTGACTGGTCAGGTCGTAGCTTTTGACGCTGCCGGGCTCGGCAACGGTATCGGTCTGTACCAGACCGTCGTCCACGCCATGCAACAGCGCGTCGATCTCATCCTGGGACAGGAGGTCCTGCACGGCCATGTCGTGTACCTACTGCAATACGAAATTAGTGAAGAGCAACTGTTCGACAACCACTTTGCCGAGTTCTTTCTGCGCCACTTCCTGAACACTGGCCGTGGCTTTCTGGCGCAGCATTTCCTGGCCTACTGGCGAGGCGAGCGTGGCGAAATCCTGTCCGGAGAACAGCATGACCAGGTTATTGCGGATCACCGGCATGTGCACCTTGAGGGCGTCCATGTCGGCCTGACTGCGCGCGAGCATGGTGATGCTCACCTGCATGTAGCGCTGACGGCCGTTCTGGTTGTAGTTGGCGACGAACGCAGGTGCCATCGACTCGAAAATCGCCGGCTGCTTGCCCACCGGAACCACTTCAGCCACCTCGACAGGCTTGCTCTGAGCGCTGTGCATGAAGTACCAGGTCGCTCCCACGGACAAACCGATCGCCAGTAGCACGGCTACTACGATCAGGATAATCAGCTTGAGTTTGCCTTTGGTTGCGGGGTCTTTTACTGCTGCGTCGCTCTTCGCCATGCCAATAATCCGTCACTATTCGGGGTTTCACAGTCGCACGGATAGGGAAGAGCAAAGGTTATGCCAGAACGATCGGATAGGAGACGGACGCGCCTCCTGTAGGAGCGAGCACGCTCGCGATGCAAGCCCAGACACCGCGGGGTGTCAGGCCGCCAGCGTTATCGTTGACGACCATCGCGAGCATGCTCGCTCCTACAGGGGGCGAGGTGAAGCGGATCAGGCGTAGTAGTCGACCGCGCTGGAGCCAATCACGCTGGTGGTTGCCGCAGCCACCTCTGCGACGCTCGGTGCGATCTCGTCATCCACGGCGTCGAGGCGACCGCCGCTGGCACTGGTTCGCCCGCTCTGGCTCTGCTGGGCCTGTTCCTGGCCCTGCTGCGAACCCCGGGACTGGTCGGAGACGTTGACGTCGACCTGGCCCATGCCCTGCTGAGCGAACATGTCACGCAGGCGATGCATTTGCCCGTCCAGCGCTTCGCGAACGCCGGGATGCGCGCTCATGAAGGTCACCTGGGTCTGCTGGTCCGGAACCATGTTCACCCGAATGTCCAGGCGCCCCAGTTCCGCGGGTTGCAGCTGAATATCCGCCGCCTTGAGATTGGCGCTGGACAGGTACATGACGCGGTTGACCACCTCTTCGGTCCAGCCGCTCTGGTGCATGGCGATCGGCTGATTCACCGGAACGGCGTTGGCGGTCTTCGGCGTGGCCGCCTGGGTCAGTGCCGCCAGACGATTGGCGAAGTCATCGACCCGGGTATCGCTACTGGCGGACTTCAGGTCCTTCAGACCGTCGTCGATCAGGCCGCTGAAGGCCTTGTCGCCGCCCTGGCTGGTGCTGTCCTTGCTGGCTTGGGCATCGAGCATGCTGGCCATGCCGGCGGCAAAGTTCTGCGCAGCGGTCTGCTCGCCGTCGGCTTGCGCCTGGGCTGGCGTCGGCGCCGACTTGGGTTGCGCCTGACTGGATGCCGACACATGGCCGCTCTGCTCCATGGCCATACGGACAGCGGGCAGTGCGTCGAGGGGATCGGCTTCGGGGTCGAAATCGGTGTCAGTCTCGGCAACGGCCTGCACGGGAGCGGCCGTGACAGCCGCCGCTTGAATCGGCGCCGGTTGCGGATCGACCGCCGGCGGCGTTGCCGGGACGGGCGTCGTGATAGCGGGCTGGACCGCCTGCAACAGGGCCGGATCTACAGCCGGATCTACCGGTGCCGCATCGGCAACCGGAGTCTGAGCAGCATCCGCCGCATCATCGGCTTTGTCATCAACCTGCGCTGGTTTATCGGCGGGCAAGGTTTTGCCGCTATCGGCAACCACCGGTTCGTCGGCGGCAGGCTTGTCGTCGACGACATCTTTCTTGCCTGCGTTGTCGGCGACCTTGTCGCGGGCCGGTTTGACCGGGTTATCCGCCGCGGGAGCAGGTTTGTTCTGCGCCTGCTTGGCGTAGACCTGAGCGAAGCTTGCAGCCTTGTCCCCGGGCTCGGCGGCCTGCGCCACGGAATTGGCGTTGGCAGACTGAGTCTTGGCCTGCGCGGCGGCCTGAAGAAGAATATTGGGGGTAACGGGCATTAAACGGTCTCCGCTGCACTGGATCGTAGGTACAGTTGGGAGATTAGACTGCAAGGGTCGCGCCAGCTTTGCCTTGATGTGGATCAATACGGCCGAACGGTCGCGATGGCAGAGTGCGAACGCTGTCGCTCTTCTTCATAGAGAGGCCGGATAAAAGCGAATTCGCGGGAGATTTCCGCGATCAGCGATTCAACGCCGGACAGATTGCGCTCCTTTGCCCTGTACTCCAGGTCGTGGCACAGCTCCGCCAGGCGAATAGCGCCCATGTTGCTGCTGCTGCCCTTGAAACTGTGGGCCGTTTCCAGCAACTGCGTAGGCTCGACAGCCACGGCCAATTGCCGCAACCGCTGTTCGGAGTCGGTGAGGAAGGTATCGATCAATGTCGAGAACTCATCCTCCATGACGTCCCGCAACGCGCTCAGCACGTCCGGGTCAAGATGTGTATCAGCCACTTGCTCACTCCTTGATCAAGAATGCGCGGAATTATGCCAGACCCTCCCAGAAAAACTCCACGCGGGCACTTCGACCATCGTCGGACCAACCGGCGTTACGCCCCAACTGACGGATCAGACTGACGCCGCGTCCCGACAAACGGACAGGATCGACCGGTCGCTGCATCACACGTTCGACATCAAAACCCTTGCCGCTATCCTCGACGCGAATCACCAGACAGCCACCCTCGCCCTGTGGCGAGACCTGCAGATGCACCCGCACGTAGCCATCCTGCAACGCTTCCAGGCGGGTATTGCGCTCCTGGTAATAACGGGCGAAACCGGCGACATCACGCTTGAGGCTCGAATCGAGCCCCAGCACGCCATGCTCCAGGGCATTGGAATACAACTCGGCCAGAACACTGTAGAGCGCCCCGCTCTGCGCCCGCAGGCCGTGCACTTCAAGCAGCAGTTGCAGCAGATACGGCAGCGGATTGAAGCGCTTGAGCGTGGCGGCGCGGAATTCGAAACTCACCGACCAGTCCAGCGGGCAGGACTGGCCACTGTCGGAATAGATCGGCGCCGGCAGGCTGAGCAGGATCGGGTCCAGCAGGCTGATCTCGACCATGCTCACATCGTCCCGGGCTTCGCCGCGAAAATCCCGCAGCGCCCGTTCGATGTCCTCGAACAACGCATCAGGTTCTCGATTGGCGGCAAACACCTGCTGCAAGCGCTCTACACCAAACAGCTGATCGTTGACGTCGCAGGTGTCGATCACACCGTCGGACAGCAGGAAAACCCGATCACCCAGGGCCATTGGAAACACTTCGGTGCGGTCATCGAAGGTCTGCGGGCTCAGCACACCCAGCGGCAAATGCCGGGCCTTCAGCGGCTTGCGTTCTCCGGTGCCGATGCTGTGCAAGTAACCATCGGGCATGCCGCCGTTCCAGACCTCCACCGACTGACGCTGAAAACTCAGACACAGCAGCGTCGCGCAACAGAACATGTCCACCGGCAGGATGCGCTTGAGCTTGGCATTCATCTCGCGCAGGGTTTCCGCCAGGCCGTAGCCCTTGGCGGTCATGCCGTAGAACACTTCCGCCAGCGGCATCGCGCCGACCGCCGCCGGCAAACCGTGGCCAGTGAAATCGCCAAGCAGTACGTGCATGTCGCCGGAGGGAGTGAACGCGGCCAACAGCAAGTCACCGTTGAACAGCGCGTAGGGCGATTGCAGATAGCGGATGTTGGGGGCGTTGAGGCAGCCGGAGTGAGCGACTTTGTCGAACACCGCTTTGGCCACCCGCTGCTCGTTGAGCAGATACTCGTGATGCCGGGCGATCTGGTCGCGCTGCTCCAGCACGGTGGCCTGCAATCGCCGCAAGCGATCCATCGCCTTGATCTTGGCGGCGAGGATCACCTGGTTATAAGGTTTCGCCAGAAAATCGTCGCCCCCCACCTCCAGACAGCGAGCCAGGGCTTCGCTCTCGGACAACGAGGTCAGGAAGATGATCGGCACCAGGGTTTCCCCGGCCAGCTCCTTGATCTGCCGCGCCGCTTCGAAGCCGTCCATCACCGGCATCATTGCGTCCATCAGGACCAGTTGCGGTCGTTGCTGGCGAAAGGCTTCGACCGCTTCGGCACCGTTGCCCGCCGTCAGCACCTGATGGCCCTGGCGGCGGACAATACTCGACAGCAGCATGCGATCGGCCGCGCTGTCCTCGGCGATCAGGATCGTCAGCGACTCAAGTACAGCCTGCACGGCGCTCAACTGATGTCGAACAGCTTGTCGAAGTTGGAGATCGCGAGAATTTTTCGCACGTCGGAGCTGCTGTTGACGACGCGAATATCGGAATCGTCGCCGCCGGCGTGGTCACGCAACAGCAGCAACATACCCAGCGCGGAGCTGTCCAGGTAGGTGGCTTCCTTCAGGTCGATCACGACGGCGCCGAGATCCCTGTCCTCGTAGGATTCACGAAATTCCTGATGTTTGGCGAAATCGAATCGACCTCTGACCGAGATCGTCAGTTTTTGGCCATCGGGGGAAACTTCGGTAATGACTGACATTTCATGGCTTCCTTGTCATTGATGAACCTTCTTGTACAAGGTGTAGCATTTGGTAAAGGTTGGGGCAAGGCGGCATCGCGGAGCCTATGAAATTGCTTTCGCGGGCAAGCCTCGCTCCTACGGATAGGTGTGAAGTTTTTTGTGGGAGCGAGGCTTGCCCGCGAAGAACGATAACGCGGTCCACCGGATTCAATACTGCTCCTGCCGCGGCAACCGCTGGGATAACTCATCGAGCAGCTTCTGCTCGCGCTTGTCCTCGATCGCCCGCGCCTCGTCCATGTAACGTTGAACCAGTTTGCGTAAACCCTCGACCCGGGCAAAGGCCTGTTGCCAGGTATCGCGTGCCTTGTTCAGGTTGTTCTGGTGCCAGGCCAGGCTCTGGCGCTGCTGATCGATAGCGGTGCCCAGTTGCGCCAGAAAGCCCTGGTAACCCAGCAGCCACTGGCCCGACACGCCGCTGCTGCCGCGCACGATCCACTGTTCCTGATAATCGAGACGAAAGGCCTCCAGGTCCGCCAGCTTGCTCTCGGCCAGCCGCACCTGCCCCTGAAAATGCCCCAGACGCTGGACCGCGGTTTTCTCCGCCTTCTCGGCCATTTCCACCACGGGGGCCAGGCGCCCTGCGCGACTCTGGGCCATGACCGGTTAACCGCCCGCCGCAGGTGCGAAGATCGAGGCGAGATAGGCTTCGCTTTCGCCCAGACTGATGCTGTCGTTGAGGCCCTGGCGCAGGTATTTGACCAGCTGCGGCTGCAGGGAAATCGCCAGGTCGGTCTCGCGATCGCCGCCGGCCACGTAGGCACCGACGCTGATCAGGTCGCGGCTCTGTTGGTAGCGCGACCACAACTGTTTGAAATATTGCGCTCGGGTCATGTGCTCCGGCGACACCACCGCCGGCATGACCCGGCTGATCGACGCCTCGATATCGATGGCCGGGTAATGCCCTTCCTCGGCCAGGCGCCGCGACAGCACGATGTGTCCGTCGAGCACGCCTCGCGCGGAGTCGGCAATCGGGTCCTGCTGGTCGTCGCCTTCGGACAATACGGTGTAGAACGCAGTGATCGAACCGCCGCCCTTCTCGGCGTTACCGGCCCGCTCCACCAGCTTCGGCAGCTTGGCGAACACCGACGGTGGATAACCCTTGGTCGCCGGTGGCTCGCCGATGGCCAGGGCGATTTCCCGCTGGGCCTGGGCGAAACGGGTCAGCGAATCCATGAGCAACAGGACGTTCTTGCCCTTGTCGCGGAAATACTCGGCGATGCGCGTGCAATACATGGCCGCGCGCAGACGCATCAACGGCGCGTCATCCGCCGGTGACGCCACGACGACGGAGCGCTTGAGACCTTCTTCACCGAGGATGTGCTCGATGAACTCCTTAACCTCACGACCCCGCTCACCGATCAGCCCGACGACAATGATGTCGGCCTCGGTGAAGCGGGTCATCATGCCCAGCAATACCGATTTACCCACGCCAGTACCGGCGAACAGACCGAGCCGTTGGCCGCGACCGACCGTCAACATGCCGTTGATGGAGCGGATGCCCACGTCCAGCGGCTCGCTGATCGGTTCACGCTTGAGCGGGTTGATGGTCGGGCCATCCATCGGCACCCAGTCTTCGGCCTTCATGCCGCCTTTGCCGTCCAGCGCACGACCGGCGCCATCGAGGACACGCCCGAGCATGCTCATGCCCATCGGCAGACGCCCGCTTTCCATCAGCGGCACCACACGGGCGCCGGGGGCGATACCGGCGACGCTGCCCACTGGCATCAGAAAGACTTTGCTGCCGGAGAAACCCATGACTTCCGCTTCGACCTGCACCGGGTGATAGCTGTCGTCGTTGATCACCATGCAGCGACTGCCCATGGCAGCGCGCAGGCCTTCGGCTTCGAGGGTCAGGCCGACCATGCGCAGCAGGCGGCCTTCGAGGATCGGCGCGCCTTCCAGTTGCGTGGCCTCGGCATAGCTGCCCAGGCGCTTGGCGAAACTGGTGCGTTCAAGGCGCATCGGGAATATCCGCGGCCGCAGGCTGGCTGTCGATCGGCAGGTCCAGGGTCACGTCCGGCGCCGACGGGTGCAGGGCCTGTTCGTGGAGTTGATCGAACAACTTGTCCATCACCCGCGTCACACGGGTCTCGACAGTGGCGTCGATGCGACTGTGCTCGGTCTCGACCCGGCAACCGCCGGGGAGCAACGACTCATCCTCGACGATGCGCCAGGTTTCCTCATGGCGCTCGCGCAGGGCTTTGACCTGAGCGAAATCCTGGGGATTGATGTACAGGCGCACGTTGTTCACGCCCAGCGGCAAAAGCTTGAGAGCATCGCGCATGACGTGTTCGATCTGGGTCGAATCGATGGCCAACTCGCGCTGGATCACCTGGCGGGTGATGTGCTGAACCAGGTCTACCAGGGATTTTTCGATCAGGGTGTCCTGCTCGGCGATAGGCTCGAACAGATGCACCATCAGTTGCTCCAGCCCCGCGAGCTTGGGCGCCAGCGCAGCTTCCGCTTCCTGGCGAACCTTGAGCGTGGTGCTGTGGAAACCTTCGCGCTCGCCTACGGCGAAGCCTTCGTTGTAGGCCTCCTGACGAATGCTTTCGAGCTCCTCGAGGGTCAGTGGCTGGACTTCCTCCAGCGGCACTTCCTCGATTTCCGGCGGTTCGGGTTCCGGCTCAGGCTCAGGCTCGGGTTCCGGCGGGTCGAAGCTGGGCAGCGCCCAGGTGTCGAACCCACTGACATCCCTGGCCCGGATCAGGTCAGTGGGTGAATCGTCATGCTTGGCCATGGTGTTAGATCATTTCCTCGCCGCCTTTGCCACCGAGCACGATTTCTCCGGCTTCGGCCATACGACGGGCGATGGTGAGGATTTCCTTCTGCGCGGTTTCCACGTCGCTGACGCGAACCGGGCCCTTGGCTTCCAGGTCGTCGCGCAGCAGTTCGGCCGCACGCTTGGACATGTTCTTGAAGATCTTTTCCTTGACGCCTTCGTCCGAACCCTTGAGGGCCAGCACCAGCACGTCGGAGGACACTTCGCGAAGCAGCGCCTGAATGCCGCGGTCGTCGACATCGGCCAGGTTGTTGAACACGAACATGAGGTCTTCGATCTGACCGGAAAGGTCTTCGTCGACTTCGCGAATCGAGTCCATGAGCTGGCCTTCGATGGAGCTGTCGAGGAAGTTCATGATGTCCGCTGCACGCTTGATACCGCCCAGGGTGGTACGCGAGGCATTGGAGTTGCCGGAGAACTGCTTCTCGAGAATCTGGTTGAGTTCCTTCAGGGCTGCCGGCTGTACGGTGTTCAGCGAGGAAACCCGCAGAATGATGTCCAGACGCACCTTATGGTCGAAGTTGCCCAGCACTTCACCGGCCTGGTCCGGATCGAGGTACGCCACCACGATCGCCTGGATCTGCGGGTGCTCGTAACGGATCACGTCGGCGACGGCGCGCGGTTCCATCCACTTCAGGCTGTCCAGGCCGCTGGTGTTGCCACCGAGCAGGATGCGGTCGATCAGGCCGTTGGCCTTGTCCTCACCCAGGGCCTGAGTGAGCATTTTACGCACGTAGTCGTCGGAGCCGACGCCCAGGCTGGTCTGATCGCCGACGATGTCGACGAATTCGCTCATCACCTGCTCGACCTGCTCGCGGTGCACATTCCCCATCTGGGCCATGGCCACGCCCACACGCTGGACCTCTTTGGGCCCCATGTGGCGCAGCACCTGGGCGGCGTCGGTAGAACCAAGGGACAGCAGCAGAATCGCGGCTTTGTCGACCTTGGTCAGCTTGGCGGCAACGGCTCGGTTATCACTCATCTGCGTTAATCCACTCTTTCACGACCTGGGCCACACGACCCGGGTCTTCTGCTACCAGACTCTTGATTGCGTTCAGTTGGGCATCATAGCCCTCGCTCGGACTCGGCAACAGGATACTGGTCGGACCGCCGAGGCTGACGCGATCATTGGCCAACTCTCCGTCCAGACCGCCCATGCCACCCAACTCGACGTCGCTGCCGATACCGGCCAGCTCCTTGCCCTTGCCGCCACCGGTGATGTTGTTGAGCACCGGACGCAGCACACCGAACACCAGTACCAGAATGAACAGGACACCCAGCACTTGCTTGACGATGTCCCAGAACCACGGCTGGGAGTAGAACGGAATGTCGGCAATCACTTCGCCGCGATCGGCGGAGAACGGCATGTTGATCACGCTGACGCTGTCGCCACGGCTGGCGTCGAAGCCCACCGCGTCCTGAACCAGAC
Organism: Pseudomonas sp. SDO55104_S430; assembly: GCF_054070595.1. Taxonomy (NCBI): domain Bacteria; kingdom Pseudomonadati; phylum Pseudomonadota; class Gammaproteobacteria; order Pseudomonadales; family Pseudomonadaceae; genus Pseudomonas; species Pseudomonas sp. SDO55104_S430. The sequence goes on from NZ_JBSVXG010000015.1 coordinate 13,805, forward strand.
GAGTGAAGCGCGCCAATTCGTCGGCGCTCCATGGCGCACGGGTGGTTTCGCCGTTGGCCGGGTTGACCTTGACCTGATCGTCCACCACTACCGACACCGACAGGCGGCTCAGGCGCCCCTGCTGCTGCTTGGTGTGACTGATGGAGCGGTCGAGTTCGAAGTTCTTGGTCGATTGTTGACGCTTGTCCGCAGGATAAGGCGCCAGCATCGGCTGGCCGGTGGCCGGGTCCATGATCTGCTGGCCGTTGGCATCGACCAGTGGCTGACCTGGTTGCACCATGCCCGCAGGCGCAGCGGCCCCGCCGGTGGTTTGCGGTGCCGAAGCCGGTGACGGCGGCTGGTTGCTCAGGGCACCCGGTACGCCTTGCGGGCCATTGCTGGCGGTACGTTGTTCATTGACCGATTGCTCGCTGCGCAGTGCCGGCTGATCCGGGTTGAACTGCTCGGAAGTCGACTCGACGGCGCTGAAATCCACATCGGCCGAAACTTCAGCCTTGTAGCGGTCGTTACCCAGTACTGGCTCGAGGATGTTGTGCACACGCTGGGTGAGCATGCTTTCCATGCGACGGCTGTAATCGAATTGCTTGCCGGCCATGGTCAGTTCGGAGTTTTCCGCCTGATCGGAGAGCAGATTGCCCTTCTGGTCGACCACGGTGATCTGCGATTTGCTCAGCTCGGGAACGCTGGTCGCCACCAGGTTGATGATGGCCAGAACCTGACCCGGTTCCAGCGCACGACCTGGATACAGTTCGACCAGAACCGAGGCGCTCGGCTTGCGCTCGTCGCGCACGAATACCGAGCTTTTCGGAATCGCCAGGTGCACGCGGGCGCCCTTGACGTTGTTCAGGCTGGAGATGGTGCGCGCCAGCTCACCTTCAAGACCGCGACGATAACGGGTCGCTTCCATGAACTGACTGGTGCCCAGGCCCTGTTCCTTGTCGAGGATCTCGAAACCGACGTTGCCGTCGCTGGGAGTGACACCAGCGGCTGCCAGTTTCAGGCGGGCACGGGACAGATCGTCGGCCTTGACCAGCAAGACACCGGAATTGGGTTCGACGTTGTACGGAATATCGGCGGCGGCCAGGGTTTCCATGACCTGCTTGGTGTCCATGCCGGCAAGGCTGCCGTACAGCGGACGGTAGTCCGGCTGCTGGGACCACAACACCACGGCAAAACCAATCGCCACGCTCGCGGCCAAGCCAACCAACAGGCCTACCTGACGCAGCATGGTCATTTCGGAAAGGTTTTCCAGGAAAGACAGCCCGAACAGCGGCGGTTTGCCCTCTGTCGGCGCGGTCTTGGCCGGAACGTTATCGGCTACTGCATCTGCCATGACTGAGTCTCGTCCTTAAACCGGCATCTGCATGATGTCTTGGTAGGCCTGAACCAGCTTGTTGCGCACCTGGGTCAGAGCCTGGAAAGACACGCTGGCCTTCTGCGAGGAAATCATTACGTCAGTCAGGTCCACGCCGCTCTTGCCGATCTCGAAGGCACTGGCGAGCTGGCTGGAAGCCTGCTGTGTGTCATTCACTTTATTGACGGCCTGACCGAGCATGTCGGAGAAGCTGCTGCCATTCAGTTCAGGGACGGCGGCAGTCGATTTCGGCGCAGACATGGCGTCCATTTGCATGGCACGCATATCCAGCATCAACCGATTGAATTCAATACCTTGGCTCATGATCTACTCTCATTGGCGGCCCGCAATTTTTTGACGCTCACTCGGCGGGTACTGGGGTGTTAGCAACAAGGGTGCCAGCTCAGTGGCCTCGAGGAATAATCTGTAGGAGCGAGCTTGCTCGCGATGGGTGCAATGACACTGCGGGGCAACAGACAACCAGCGTTATCGTTGACGACCATCGCGAGCAAGCTCGCTCCTACAGGGGGTTGGGGTGGGCCATTAAGTGGCGAACAGGTAGGCTTCGACATCCATGCCCGCATCACGCATCTGCGCCAGCTTGTAGCGCAGGGTGCGGGGGCTGATGCCAAGGCGTTCAGCGGCCTCCTTGCGACGGCCGCGTTCGGTGCGCAGGGTGTCGATGATCATCTGGAATTCCCGGCGGCGCAGGTCATCGCCCAATGCTCCCGCCGATTCAGCTTCGACCTCTACGGCGCGTGCAGGCGTGGCAGTTGGTACTGAAACCGGCAATGGCGCACAAGCAATCGGGCCGGCCAGGCAGAAATCCTGGGGCTGGATCAAACCGCCCTGCTGCAGGATCAACGCGCGCTGGATCGCGTTATCCAGCTCACGCACATTACCCGGCCAGGGATAACCGATGAGACAGGCCTGCGCCTGCGGCGACAATCGCGCGGCAGCGTGCTTCATTTTATTGACGTGTTTGGCCAGCAAACGCTCGGCCAGCGGCAGGATATCGGCGGTCCGTTCGCGCAGCGGTCGCCACGCCAGCGGAAACACCGACAGACGATAATAAAGGTCTTCACGGAAACGCCCCGCTGCCACCTCCGCAGCCAGGTCCCGGTTGGTGGTCGCCACCACGCGAATATCCAGAGTGATCGGTTTGCGCGCCCCTACCCGCTCGACCTCACGCTCCTGCAGCACGCGCAGCAACTTGGCTTGCAACCCCAGAGGCATTTCGGAAATTTCGTCGAGCAGGATGGTCCCGCCATCGGCCTGTTCGAACTTGCCGGCCTGCGCCGCGATGGCACCGGTGAACGAGCCCTTCTCATGACCGAACAGCGTGGCTTCGAGCATGTTGTCCGGGATTGCCGCGCAGTTGATCGCAATGAACGGCTGACTGGCGCGATGGGAATGCTGGTGAATGTAGCGCGCCAGCACTTCCTTGCCGGTCCCGGACTCGCCGGAGATCAACACCGTGGAATCGCTGCGGGCCACCCGCGCCGCCAGTTCCAGTAATTGCGCACTGGCGGGCTCGAAGGCCACTGGCCCTTCGTTGTCGACGGCGCCAAGACTGCCGAGCGCATGGCGCGCGACCAGATCGAGCAATGCCTTGGGCTCGAACGGCTTGACCAGATAATCCGCCGCGCCCTGGCGCATCGCATCCACCGCCCGCTCCACCGCCCCGTGGGCCGTCATCAGCAGCACCGGCAGTTGCGGCTGCCGAGCTCGCAGCAGGCCCAGCAGTTGGTGACCATCCATGCCCGGCATGTTGACGTCGCTGACCACCAGATTGAACGCCTCGGCCTCGACCGCCGTCAGCGCCTCCTCCGCCGAACCGACGGCCTTGTAATCATGTCCCGCGAGCAGCAGCGTATCGGTCAGTGCTTCGCGTAGAGCGCGGTCATCCTCGACCAGTAAAACCTTGATGCCCATGACGTTCACTCCACTCCTTGAGCGTTACGTGATTCATCGCAAAACAGCGGCAGGATCACCTGCGCACAAGTCCCGCGCCCCGGCCGCGAGCGCAACTGCAACGCGCCCTGATGCGCACGGGCAACGGCGTGGACCACGGTAAGGCCGAGCCCGGTCCCATTGGCCTTGGTGGTGAAAAACGGCTCGCCGAGACGCGCCAGCACAACGCTGTCGATGCCGCTCCCGCTGTCGCTGACGCACACCCGCAACTGGTTGTCGCGGGTATACAGATGCACTTTCAGGCGCACGTCACGACTGCTGGCCTGCACGGCGTTTTCGATGAGATTGAGCAAGGCGCCGACGAGGGTGTCGCGATTGCACAGCAGCTCGCCGGCATGGCTGTCGCACTGCCAGCGAATGGACAGGTCCAGCACATGGGGCAGCGCCGCCGCCTGCAGCGACTGCATCAATTGTTTGGGGGTGACGCGGTCAGTAAGCGGCAACTCGCCACGGGCGAAGACCAGCATGTCGCGAACCTGATGCTCCAGCTCGTGCAGACGCTCCTTGAGGCGTCCGGCAAAACGTTGCTGGATGTCGACCGGCAATTCCTGCTCAGTCAAATGACTGGCGTAGAGCAAGGCTGCGGACAGCGGCGTGCGAATCTGATGAGCCAGCGAGGCAACCATGCGCCCCAGGGACGACAGGCGTTCGTGGCGAGCCAGTTGGTCCTGCAGGTGACGGGTTTCAGTCAGGTCATTGAGCAATACCAGCTGCCCGGGCTCTGCATCCAGCGAACGCGTGGCAATCGACAAACGCCGACCGTCCTTCAGGGAAACTTCATGACCATCGTCGTCACGAGGCGCGAAGCAGCGGGCAATGACATGGCGCCACAACTCGCCTTCCAGCGGCAGGCCGAGCAACTCACAGGCCGCGGGGTTTGCTTCGCGCACGATGCCTTGGGCGTCGATGACGATGACACCACCGGGCAACAGATCGAGGAGGTTTTGCAGACGGTTGGCCAGGCGCTCTTTTTCCGCCAGTTCCTGCATGCGCTGAGCACTGACCACCGCCAGCTCGCCCTTGAGCTCGGTCACCCGGGCTTCGAGCATGCTGTAGGAGCTGTTCAGTTGGGTGGACATCTGGTTGAACAGAGCGAACGCCTGCTCGAGGCCAAGCCGGCTTGCCTGCTCTACAGACGGCGGATGCCCTTGGGAATCCCCAAAGGCATCTGAGACAGGAGAGATCTGGGCGGCTTGCGGCATCGTACTTTCTCGCTTGGCTGACCGTCAGTGAAACGGAACGTTGCGAGAGGCGTAGCAATACCCGTGCCTAAAAAAAACCGCTTATAAATGAAGCACTTGAAAAACAGGCGTCAATCATCCGCCTGTTCATCACCGTCACGACGGCTCATGCCGTACTTGCGCATCTTCTCCACCAGGGTGGTGCGGCGAATACGCAGGCGTTCAGCCGCGCGCGCCACGATACCGTTGGCATCGTCCAGCGCCTGCTGGATCAGGCCCTGTTCCAGACCACCGAGGTAGTCCTTCAGGTCCAGGCCTTCCGGCGGCAACAGCGCGCTGGCGGTGTAATCCTGGTTATGACCGTTGATGGCGACGCGCTCTTCGAGATCGCTGCGCAGGCTGTCGACCATCTGCTCGTCTTCGTCGTCGACGTAGCGGAATTTCTTCGGCAACTCGACCACACCGATCACCCCGTACGGATGCATGATCGCCATGCGCTCCACCAGGTTGGCCAGCTCGCGGACGTTGCCCGGCCAGCCGTGACGGCACAGGGACATGATCGCCGCCGAGTTGAAGCGGATCGAACCGCGCTTCTCGTGCTCCATGCGCGAGATCAGCTCGTTCATCAGCAGCGGAATGTCCTCGACGCGCTCGCGCAGCGGCGCCATCTCGATCGGGAACACATTGAGACGGTAGTAGAGATCTTCGCGGAAGGTGCCGATCTCGATCATGCTTTCGAGATTCTTGTGGGTCGCCGCGATGATGCGCACGTCGACGCTCTGGGTCTTGTTGCTGCCCACGCGCTCGAAGGTGCGTTCCTGTAGCACGCGCAGCAGCTTGACCTGCATCGGCAGCGGCATGTCGCCGATTTCGTCGAGGAACAGGGTGCCGCCGTTGGCCAGCTCGAAACGCCCGGCACGACTCGTGATCGCGCCGGTGAAAGCGCCCTTCTCGTGACCGAACAGTTCGCTTTCCAGCAACTCTGCCGGAATCGCCCCGCAGTTCACCGGAACGAACGGTGCTTCGCGGCGCTTGGAGTGATAGTGCAGATTACGCGCGACCACTTCCTTGCCGGTACCGGACTCGCCCAGGATCAACACACTGGCGTCGGTATCGGCAACCTGTTGCATCATCTGGCGGACGTGTTGAATCGCCCGGCTGGTGCCGACAAGGCTGCGGAAAAGGTTGGGTTCGCGATGGCGACCGCGCTCGCGGGCCTGGTCGTACATCTCGCGATAGACCTGGGCACGGTGCAGGGAATCGAGCAATTTGCTGTAGCTGGGCGGCATTTCCAGGGTCGAAAGCACGCGACGACGCTGGTCTTCCGGCAATTCGCTGGAAGAATTATCGCCCATCAGCAAAACAGGAAGGAACTCATCCCATGTCGAGAGTGTCTTTAACAAGCCCAACAAAGCGCCAGGAGCATTGACCGTCCCGATCAGGACACAGATCACTTCACGACTGGATGACAAAGAGCCGACAGCCTGCTGCCAATCATGGCTTCCGCAGGGCAAATTTTCTTCGCCGAGAAAATTCAAAATCACCGCCAGGTCGCGGCGGCGGACGCTATCGTCATCAATCAGCAGAATTTTGGTTTCACGCCACATGCAATAGCAACTTCCCTAGTCAACTCGATGCCCAAAATGCTGGGGCAAGCTAAACGCTTGCAGGCGAACTATGCCTGAAGACGACTGAAATCTGGAACAGCCACTAGTTAAGTCAAAAAACCGTGCACAGTCAAATTTATGGCGCACTATGTTTGGATTAACTGGCGTCAATTAACCAAACAGATGGTAAACCTTTGACGCCTTTTGTGCTTGATTGATCTGCGACATCTCATCGACGATTGCCTGGCGCTCGCCAATTGTCGCGGTCAGCAGGTCCTTGTACACCGCCAACAACCCCTCAAGATTGCTGCGCACCGCCTCTTCGTCGATCGGCGCTTCGCTCAGCACTTCCTCGACACACTCGCGACAGGTCGAATCCAGCTCGCCAATCGCATCCCAGTTACGCGCCGCCAAGGCATCGACCAGCGCTTCACGGGTTTCTTCAATTCGCCGCAGTGCTTGACTCATGACGTCATCCTCAGGCTCGAAGCCTATTGATTGGCAATGGCATCCCAGCCGCTTTTCAGGGTTTCCAGCAGGCCCGCCACTTCGTCGATGATTGCCACATCGTTGCTGGTGTTGGCCTCCATCAGGCGGTTTGTCATGTAGGCATACAGGCTGTCGAGCTGTTGGATCGACGCAGGATCTTCGGTTTTTTCCGAATTGAGCCCGTCACGCAAGCCGATGACGATGTCCGTGGCCTTACCGAGCATCAAACCCTTGAGTGCGATATCGCCACGCTCTATGGCACCCTTGGCTTGGGCCATGCGATCCAGCCCGCCCTCCATCAACATTTGCACCAGGCGATGAGGGCTGGCCTCAGAGATCTGAGCATGGGAATTGACCTTCTGGTATTGGCGAAGGGCTCTCATGGGGTTCATGTTTCTACCTCGTGACAGACGACAGCTTGAAAGTGGAGTGCTCTGATCTTTATGTCGACTGAGCGTCGGAGAACTTTAACGCGGAGCACCAGCAATGAAAAAACCCAGGCGCCCTCTTTACAAGCGGCCTGGGTTTTTTAACTGATCCGAATCAATTGTCTTTCGGATTATTCAGTGCATTGAGTGTGGTCATGATGCTGTCGCTCTGCGCTCGCAGCTTGGCTACCAGAGAATCCATCGCGTTGTATTTGGCAGAGAGGCTGGACTGCAAGAGCGTCATCCGCTCATCGAGAGTGTCCTGCTGCTTTTTCAGGTCATTGAGGCTGTCAGTCAGGGACTTCGAACGCTCAGCCAGCGTGCCGGTGGTGGCTTTCGCGTAACCATCCGTAGCGGTGGTCATGCGCTTGAGCAAGCCATTATCGCCGTTGAAAATACTGCTTATGTCCGCTGCGTTGGTTGTTACCGCCTTGTCCCACTTCTTGTCATCAATGACCAACAAACCTGTGGTCGAGTCAGTGCTGATGCCGAATTGCGCCATCGATTTGAATGTGCCGGACCCAGACAGAGCGTTAAGTTCATTACGCAACGAACTCATCAAGGTGCGCATCGAGGCATCACCCGTCAAAGCTCCGGCGATCGGCTTGCCATCTGCACCCATCGTGACCTTGGTCTCCGCACTGATGGCCTTGACCAACGCATTGTAAGTATCGACAAAACCTTTGACGCCAGACTTCAACGCCGAGTTGCTCGTGGCCACCGATATGGTCGTCGGGGTGGGCTTGGTGGCATTGGCAGCGGTTGGCGAAACCGATAGAAGTTTGATGCTTACACCACTGACTGCTTCGGCAATCGTGTTGCTCTTGGACTCCATTTCGATGCCATCAATGCTGTACTTGGCATTTTTCGGCTGGTCGATCACTGTTGAGCCGACATCGAGACCTGAGTTACCCGACAAAGTCAGATCTGAACCGACCCCCATGGTCGTGGAGGTCAAAACCAGCCGCGAGCCAGAAGCATCCGTCAGGATGTTCGCGCTCAACCCGGCCGTTGAAAACTGAGTATTGAGCGAGTCGCGCACCTGTTGCAGCGTAGCTCCCGGCGGAATGCTCAAATCGTAATCCTTGCCGGACTGCGAGATGGTCAGGGTCGTCGGCGTGGCGCCCTTGTTCACAACTGCTGAAGCACCGCCAGCAAAGGTACTTGTCGCCAGCTTGGAGGCGCTGGCCAACTGCGTCACTACAAGTGCAAAACTGCCGGTAGATGCACCGTTCCCTGCCGTCATGGTGGCGACTTTTTCATCCGAGGATGAAGTTATCAAGCCACGGAGACTGTTATCGGTACCCATAGTGGTCAGGGCACCACGGAAGGCATCCAGCGCCGCCTGGATCTTGCCGATCGACGATAGCGTTGTGGTTGCTTTCAACGTCTGCGTATTGATCTGCGTTTGCTTGGGCACTCTTTCGGCATCGACCAGCGCCTGCACGATCTTTTGGGTATCAATGTTCGAGCCGATACCACTAACCGTTGAACCTGCCATCGTCTTTCTCCTTATTTCTTGGCTGCCGCTTTCTTGGCGAACTACACCTCAAGCGCAGACAACAACAAAATTCATGCCAGCTCAGACTTTGTCGTCGAACAACAAACTGCTGGCCTGGCTCAGGCTTTGCGCCAATTTCAATGCAGTCTCCGACGGGATCTGGCGAATCACATCACCGCTCTCGGTCGCGATAACCTTAACCACGACGCGACCGGTGGAATCGTCAATCGAAAAATCGAGCTTGCGCTGGCTGGCCTGCACGAACTCGCGGATATCGGTCACCGCCTTTTCCAACTCGTCACGCTTAGGCTCGGTTGCCGCCTGGACAACCGCTTCAACCTTAGGCCGGCTGACCGGCTCGACCGGTGCAGATGAGCTCTGCGATGCTACCGGCGGATAAGACTGGTTCAACTTGACGCTCATATCCATGTCTATCTCCTCATCACGAAAAAGACGAAAGGGCACGTAAACGCGCCCTTCCGTCCATTACCAAGCGCTCAGATCACTGAAGCAGTTTCAGTACAGCGGATGGCAGCTGGTTCGCTTGCGACAGGATGGCAGTCGAAGCCGATTGCAGGGTTTGCTGCTTGGTCAGCTCTGCGGTTTCAGCAGCGAAGTCCACGTCCTGCACGGTGGAACGAGCAGCGGTGGAGTTTTTCTGAATATTTTGCAGGTTGTCGACAGTAGTGGTCAGACGGTTTTGGGTGGCGCCCAGACCCGAACGAACGTTATCGATCGAACCGATAGCCTTGTCGATGACTGCCAGCGCGTTCTGAGCGCTGTCAGCTGCAGTAACGTCAGTTTGGGAAATCGTGGTCTTTTTGGAGGTGGTGGTAGTACCGAAGAGCTCAGTTACCGCAGCACCGCCGGTCAGAGCGAAGCCCTTGGAGGAATCCAGGTTCACTGCACCTGTGGCAACCAGAGTGTCCGCAACCACGATATCGCCGCTATAGGTACCACTACCGTCTTTCGTGGCCACTTGGATGGAAGCACCAGCAGTCACACCTGAGAATTCAACGTTCTCGCCAGTATCGGACTTGACCGACAAAGAATTGTTTACTTCATCATAGTTAACACTGATGCCCAGCTTAGCAGCGTTGGATTTCAGTTGATCAGCCAGACTAGCGGTGCTGGTCACACCTACGAAGGCTACTGCCTGACCGCCGACATCCATGGTGAAGGATGCTGGAGTAGCAGCAGCAGCAGTATCATTCACTGTGAAACGAACTTCGGTGCTGGCGGTAGCGCTCAAGCCACCGACAATGCCATTAAGGCCTTTCGCAATTTCTTTAGCCGAAGCACCAGCACCCACGGCATAAGTTTTGCTCTCGCCGTTACCGGTTACAGTAACGTTACCACCAGTCAGGCCGGTCAGCTTCGGAGCCGAAGTTGCGCTTTTGACCTGCTGCGAGCCAATGTTGTTGGCTGCAACGTTTTCCAGCGACAGGTTGATGGTTTCGTTAGCGTTGGCGCCAACCTGAATTGCCTTGGTGCCGTAAGAACCGTCCAGCAGCTTCTGGCCACCGAAAGTAGTGGTCTGCGAGATACGGGTCAGTTCGGAGGTCAGAGCCTGGTACTCGTCGTTGTTCGACTTACGGTCTGCATCGCTCAGGGAGCCAGTGGCCGAGGACAGAGCCAAAGTACGCATCTTCTGCAGGATGTCGGTCGAAGCCTGCATTGCGCCTTCGGCGGTTTGCGCAATGGAAATACCGTCGTTGGCGTTCTTGACCGCTTGACCCAGGCCGTTGATCTGGCTGGTCAGACGGTTGGAGATTTGCAGGCCGGCAGCGTCGTCTTTGGCGCTATTGATACGCAGGCCGGAAGACAGGCGCTGCATGGAAGTTTGCAAAGCGCCGCCGGCTTTGTTCAGGTTGCCCTGGGTAGTGATCGACGCAATGTTAGTGTTTACGGTTAAAGCCATGACGAAATCCTCGTTGGATGGATACTGCGGCTTCCGGCCCTGGCAACCGCCTGGTGTGGCCTAGAGAACCTACGTAATAGTTATCGTCGTGGTACTGGTTTGCTTGAGGGCTTTTTTTGATTTTTTTAATGGCAGCGTGCCAGCCCTTTATTTTCAAGGGTTTAGAGTCATAAAGTCGGCGCCAGAAAAACGAAAAACGCCCGGGAATTTTCATTCCCGGGCGTTTTTTTGCCGCTGCGATCGAGTCGATCAGCCGCGATAGAGAATCGCCGAACCCCATGAAAGGCCCACGCCAAAGCCGCTGATGGCGACACGGGTCCAGGTGGAGTCGAACACATGGTTCTGCAGCAGCAACGGAATGCTCGACGACACCGTGTTACCGGTTTCGAGCATGTCCTTGACGAACTTCTCAGGCTCACCCTCTTCGAAGCGGCGTGCCACGGCATCGACGATGGCCGCACTGCCCTGGTGAATGCAGAAGGCATTGATGTCGCTGGCCTGCAGATTCGACTCGTCCAGCAGTTCATGCAAATGCGCCGGGACTTTCAACAGGGCGAAGTTGAAGACCTGGCGGCCGTTCATGAAGAACACGCCATCGGAGACTTTCAGGTGCGGTGCGCCGGAGCCATCGGTGCCGAACTTCGATTTGCCCAGCTGCCAGACGGCGTTTTCGCCCATCCAGGTCGCGGTGGCGGCATCGCCGAACAGCATGGTGGTATTGCGGTCTTCCGGATCGACGATCTTCGAATAAGGATCGGCAGTGATCAGCAGGCCATTTTTCAGCCCCGTCGCTTCCATGAAGCCCTTGATCGCATAGAGGCCGTAGACGTAACCGGAACAGCCCAGGGAAATATCGAAAGCGGCTACATGGGTCGACAGGCCCAGTTTGTCCTGAACGATTGCAGCGGTGTGCGGCAATCCTTCTTCATCACCGTTCTGGGTGACGACGATCAGGCAATCGATGGCTTCACGCTTGAGTTCAGGATTGGCGGCGAACAACGCATTGGCTGCTTCGACACACAGATCGGAGGTTTCCTGATCAGCATCCATGCGTGGCAAAAACGCGGAACCGATCTTGCCAAGGATAAAGGTCTCGTCCTTGTCGAACTTTGCACCCTGGGCATAGTTATCAATCCCGGCTGCCGGCACGTAACTCGCTATATTTTTTATGCCAATCATTTATGGCTTCCCAAATAATAAACAGCTGAACATCGCCGCTCGCTGAATCGAGGGCGTCTACAGTCGGGGCCTGGCCCCCAGAAGAGGCAACGTCGAGGCTCAAGGAATACCCTTGAACACCCCTCACGCCTTCACCGCCCGCAGACAGGATACAGTGAAGATGCGCGTTTTGACTGACGGGTCACTCAGCAAGGGGTGGTTTATTTGATTTTGTGGTCCGGCTCGCGCCCTGCCCCGCGCCGTTTCAGGCGAAAAAAGTGCAAAAAAAAGCCAACCCCCTGTGACAGGGGCTGGCCGCGAGCGGTCAGGACCGACTCAAAGCTTGTTGAACAGGCTCAGCTGGGAAACTCGGGCGAACGCGAGCTGTGCGGCCTGCAGCATGGTCTGTTGCAAGGTCAGGCGAGTAAGGACTTCTGCAGGGTCCGTCTCCCGGATCGAAGATTGCGTAGACGTGTTGATCAGCCCGGTACTCTGAATCGAATCACGCTGCATATCCATTACATTGCCCCGAGCACCGATAGCCCCTCGCGCCAGGTCAACCTGGTTTTTGGAGTTGCTCAGGTTAGCAATGGACGAGGCGATCACGTTTTGCAGGTTTCGTTGTGCTGCAGGATCGCCAGCAGTCGGGGTTTCGAGCGCTTTGCGCAACTGGCTGACGGTATCGAGAACGTTCTGCGTCTGGTGCGTGTTGACTGAAATATCGAACTGATCACCCGCAACCGGGTTCGGCGGCGTACCGCCCAAGGTAAAACTGACACCGGCGGCTGTGGCCACACCAGCTGTCACGGTTCCGGTAGTGACCGGCGTACTTGTACTGGTCAATGGACGTGCATAAAGCTCGAAGGCACCGGGTCCGGTGAACTTCAATACAGCGCCACCCTCCGGGAAGAAACTCTTGTAGTCGGCCGCATTGGTCACCGAAGTCTGAGTGATCACAGCAGTCGAGGTATTACCCGGAGCACGAGTACTGGTGAAGCTGTCCGGCTTTGCCGCCAGCTGGAAGCTGTGACCGGCGATGACGGCATCGGCGTTGGCCGGCGTGTCACCCGCCTGGTAAGTGATATCCAGCGCAAAGGTCACACCGCGGAAACTGATATCGGAGCCATCCTTGCTATCCGGATCAAATTTTCCTCCACCGCTGGCCTCGGCAGTCACATCATTGCCCAAGGCATCAGTGATCACGTATTGCGTACTGCTGGTGAACGACAGAGTGTATGGCTGTCCATTACGGAAATTTGCATCGAAGGCCGGGCCGGAATTTACCAGCCCTTGGGACACGGATACCCGTCCATCATCCACCGCCGGGGCCGTCATGGTGGTCGAACTGCGGGCGGCGTTGATCGCCTGCTGGAAAACATCCCAACCGGTATCGTTCAAGCCAAGAGACATCGATTCGCCGATCTTCAGTTCAATCTGTGTCTGGTCACCTTGATAGCTGTAGGTGCCGTCGCTGTTACGGACAAAGGGCTGAGTGTTATTGCTGGCACCGGCGAAGATGTACTTGCCGTTCGCGTCTTTGCTATTCATCAAACTGAGCAGTTGCTCTTCAGCCTGAGCGACTTCTGCACCGATAGACTTGCGATCATCATCGTTCAATGAAGCACCACCAGCCCGCACCGCCAGCTCACTGACCTTTTGCAGCACGGTATTGATGCTGTCCAACACACTTTCTTCCTGCGCCTGAGCGGTGCTCAATGCACTGATGTTAGTGGTGTACTGACCCAGCATTGCCTTCTGCTGCTCCAATTGCAGCAACCGTGCGGCACCGACCGGATCATCCGCGGCTGTTGCGACCTTGATGCCGCTGCTGGCCTGCTCGGCAGTCTTCACGACATTGCTCATATTGCGAGAATAGTTCGCCGCCGTCGTGGCGTAATACTGTGCAGTAGAAATACGCATGTTCTACGGCTCCTTAAAGGGCATTGATCAAGGTGCTGAAAATTTCCTGCGCAGTCTTGATGATCTGCGAAGAGGCCGTGTAGTACTGCTGATACTTGGTCAGGTTGCCCGCTTCTTCATCGAGGTCGACACCCGACAGCGAATCACGGGCGTCGCGGGCGCTGGTATTGATGGTCTGGGTGGCCGTGGCATCCAGCTGGCCTTGCTTGGTCAGCGAACCTACGGTGGTCACAAGCCCGCCGTATGCGTCGGTGAAGCTGACGCCCGGGCTGGTGGCACTGGCACCGACGGTGGCCTTCGATTGCAGACCGAGCAGCGCCTGGGCGTTGCGGTTATCGGTGCTGTCGGCAGCCGTCATGTTGATGTTGAAGCTGTCACCCGACGCCGGGCTGCCGCTGATGGTCATTCCCACACTGAACGTCTGCGCGTTGCCACCGGCATCGGTGTACGGCACGTTGATGTTCAGGTCGTTGTCCTGGCCAGGCACGATGCTGCCGGTGCCGATACTGTTGCCCTTGGAGTCGAATACTTCATAGGCGCTGGCACTGGTCATCACCATACGAACCGGCATCGATGCCTTGACGGCGTTCTGCACTTCCAGACGCTGGGCCGGGTTGTAGATATCCAGAACGGTCTTCAGGGTCGGCTGACCGACCGCGCCGGTACCGTCGTTGCCCGACGCCTTGGTCGACGTCAGCGGCGCGGACGTGGCGAGGGTCTTGGTGTCGGTCATGACCGTAGTCATGTCCGCGGCGGAACTGCGGGTCGGGGTGATCTTGAAGCTGTCGCCGGCAGCGACGGTGCCGGAGTTGATGCTCAGGCTGAAACCGTCGATGACCGGATCGGCGGCCGGCGGCGTGGCGAAAGCGAAGTTGCCCATATCGGTGTTGTCCGACAGGCGACGCACGTTGTAGCCGGTGGCGGTGATGGTCACCTGATAGTCACTGGCCTGCACCTTGCTGGTGTCCTGGATGGTGACGTTCAGGTTGCCGGAAGCCGGGTTGTTGTTGCCGTTGGCGATGCTGCGCTGACTGATGGCCGCCGCACTGTTGATGTTGTTGAACAGCGCCGCGCCGAAATTGCCGTTCTGGTCCAGGCCCTGGCCCAGCTGCTTGTTGACCTGATCGGCCACGACCATGGCGATACGGCCCAGGCCGTTGACCGCAGGCGTCAGGACATCATTGCGATAACGCACCAGACCGCCCATCTCGCCGCCGCTCATCACATTGGTGATGTCGATCGACGAGCCGTTGCGATCCATGATGATCGCGGAACGGGTCGGGTCAGACGGATCCGGCGCTACGCGCAGCTTATTGACGGTGTCGCCGACCACCAGTGGCTGGCCGCTGCCCAGATAGATATCCAGACGACCTTCGGTCTCAGTGACCTGAGTGCCGACCAGTTCGCTGAGCTGGCGAACGGTTTCGTTGCGCTGATCCAGCAGCTCGTTGGGCGTGCCGCCCGAGCCGCTGACTTCGGCGATTTTCTTGTTGTAAGCCGCAACGGTCGACGCCAGTTTGTTGACCTGGTCAGCCATCGAGCCCAATTGATCGTTGATGTAGGAATTTTGCTGGGTCAGTTGCTTGGAAATCGCATTGAAGCGACTGCTCAAGCCCTGGGCATTGGTCAGCAGCGCCTGACGCGCGGCATTGTCGTTGGAGTTGCCGGCCAGGGTTTGCAGGGACGAGAAAAACGCCTGCAGGGACTTGGTCACACCGGTGCCGCTGTCGGACAGCAACTTGTCGACCTGAGTGGCCTGCCCCAGATACGCCTGGGCGTCACTGTTGAGCGAAGTGGTGGTCTGCAACTGCGAATCAAGGTAGCTGTTGTACACCCGACGCACATCGGCCAGCGTGGTGCCGGTACCGATGAACACATTGCCGTACTGAATCGAGTTCTTGCTGTTCTGTACGGTTTGTTGGCGCGAGTACCCGACGGTATCGACGTTGGAAATGTTGTTACCTGTGGTCACCAGGGACGCACGGCTAGCGGACAGACCCGACATTCCGATGTTGAGCAAACTCATGATTCAGACCTTATACCTTGTGTCTTTATAGAGGCGTCGTGGACGCGCCCGCCGCGGCGTAGTTTTGGTAACTCGTCATTTGCCTGGCTATCTGCGAAATCTTGTTCGCGTACTGCGGGTCGGTCGCGTAACCGGCCTTTTGCAGCTCGCGTACAAACTGTTCCGGGTTATCGGCCGACTTCACGACATCTTGATAGCGATTATTGGTTTGCAGCAGCGTTACAAGGTCATGGAAGCTGTCCTTGTAAGAATCGTAGGAGCGGAACTCGGCCGTCTCCTTGACCATCTGGCCATTTCTGAATTCGCTGGTGATCGCTCGCGCCGAATCACCTTGCCAACTGTTGCCGGCCTTGATGCCGAACAGGTTGTGACTGCTGCTGCCATCCTGGGCACGCATGACCGATTTGCCCCATCCGGTTTCCAGCGCGGCCTGAGCCACCAGGTAACGCGGATCGACGCCGATGCGGTCGGCGGCTTCCTTGGCCATCGGCAGCATGGTGTTGACGAATTCGTCGGCGGAGCTGAAAGCCTTCTTCGGTGGCGCCAGGGGAATCTGCGCAATCGCGCGACCCTGAATCGTCAGCGGACCGTTCGAGGCGGCTTGCGCCTGGGCCAGCCAGTCGCCGTTGTACAGAGGGCCGGAGCCGGTGCTTGCCAGACGCTCCGGCAGTGGCGATTTGTTGACCGCGGCAGTGTTACTGGCAGTAGTGGTTGCCGAAGGCACCAGACCGGCCAACAGGCGATCAGCCAGTTTCGGCGGCAGAGCCAGCCGACGCTGATTGATCAGCTCCATGTCATTACGGTGCGTGCCCTCGCCGGTTGGCGCACTGACAGAACGCGAAGCCCACAGCGGACGCTCGCCATTGACCCGCGACAGCGGACCGTTGACGGCTACGGTGCCGGCGGCGATCGGGGTTTGCGCAGCAGCTTTCGCGGCTTCCTGCTTGGCGGCGGACAAGGTCGCCGCCTCGCCCGGAGCCAGCGGTTTGTTCTTCGACATCTGGCGCATCAGCACGTCCGCCAGGCCGATACCGCCACCTTCGCGAGACATGGAAACGGCCAGTTGCTGGTCGTACATTTCCTGATATTGCTTGGCTTCAGGGGTATTGAGCGGGTTGTCCTTGCCCAGCGCTTCGGTGGCCGAGCGCATCGACTTGAGCATCTCGCCAAGGAACAGCGACTCGAACTCCTGCGCCACTTTGCGCATGTTCGCGTCGCTGTTCTTGTCGCCGACCTTGAGTTGGTTCAACCGGTTCAGGTCGGAAAACGAGCCGGAATCGCTGCTGCTGATTCGGCCGCTCTTGTACATATCCATTCGGTTCGTCCTCAGATCACGATCAGGTCGGCTTGCAATGCGCCGGCCTGTTTCAGTGCTTCGAGGATCGCCATCAAGTCACCTGGCGCCGCGCCGACCTGGTTCACCGCACGCACGATTTCGTCGAGGGTGGTCCCGGGCCCGAACTTGAACATCGGTTTGGCTTCCTGCTGGGCGTTGACCCGCGAGCGCGGCACCACGGCCGTCTGCCCGTTGGACAGCGGGCCCGGCTGGCTGACAATCGGGTCTTCGGTGATGGTCACGGTTAGGCTGCCGTGAGTCACGGCGGCCGGCGAAACCTTGACGTTCTGGCCGATCACGATGGTACCGGTACGGGAGTTGATGATGACTTTAGCCACCGCCTGACCCGGATCGATTTCGAGGTTTTCCAGCATCGACAGATAGTCGACGCGCTGGCTCGGATCCAGAGGCGCGGTGACGCGAACCGAGCCGCCATCGATGGCCTGGGCCACGCCTGGACCGAGCATGTCGTTGATCTTGTCGACGATGCGCTTGGCCGTGGTGAAGTCGGAACGGTTGAGGTTCAGTGTCAGGCTATTGCCCTGGTTGAAGCCGCTCGGTACTGCGCGTTCCACCGATGCACCGCCAGGGATGCGACCGGCCGACGGCACGTTGACGGTGATCTTCGAACCGTCGCGACCTTCGGCGTCGAAGCCACCGACCACCAGGTTGCCCTGGGCCACGGCGTAGACGTTGCCGTCGATACCCTTGAGCGGTGTCAGCAGCAGCGTACCGCCGCGCAGGCTCTTGGAGTTACCTATGGAGGAAACGGTGATATCCACCTGCTGACCCGGCTTGGCGAACGCCGGCAGATCGGCACTGATCGATACCGCCGCCACGTTTTTCAACTGCACGTTGCCCGATCCCGGCGGCACCTTGATTCCGAACTGCGAGAGCATGTTGTTGAAGGTCTGCAGGGTGAACGGCGTCTGGGTCGTCTGGTCACCGGTACCGTTAAGCCCGACCACCAGGCCGTAACCGATCAACTGGTTGGAACGTACGCCGGAAATGCTGGCGATGTCCTTCAGGCGTTCGGCTTGGGCATTGAAAGCTGCCGACAACAGAACGGCGGCCATCATGAGACTTCTGAAATTCAACATGCTCAACTGGAAAGCCACCTAGAAAGGGAACAACGGGCTGAGGAAGAAACGGTCGAACCAGCCTGGCTGACTCGCATCGGCAAACGAACCGGTACCCGAATAGGTGATGCGCGCGTCGGCCACACGGGTCGACGACACGGTGTTGTCGGTGGCGATGTCATCGGCACGAACCAGACCGGCGATGCGCACCAGCTCGTCACCGGTGTTGAGGGTCATCCACTTCTCGCCGCGTACCGCGATGATGCCGTTGGGCAACACATCGGCCACGGTCACGGTGATCGAGCCGGTCAGGGTGTTGCCTTGCGCAGCCTTGCTGTCACCCTTGGTCGCGCGATCGCCTTCATAGCCCGCTTCCAGACTAAGGTCGCCACTGCCAAACGGGTTGTTGGTGCTTGGGGTAGAGCCGAACAGCGAGCTCAGGCCGATGTTGGCCTTGCTGT
Organism: Pseudomonas sp. SDO55104_S430; assembly: GCF_054070595.1. Lineage (NCBI taxonomy): Bacteria > Pseudomonadati > Pseudomonadota > Gammaproteobacteria > Pseudomonadales > Pseudomonadaceae > Pseudomonas > Pseudomonas sp. SDO55104_S430. Next base: position 32,240 of record NZ_JBSVXG010000015.1, read on the forward strand.
TCTTGCCAATCTGCGAGTTGGCGTTTTTGCTGGCCTGGGTCTTCTCGTTCAGGGTGATGGTGATGATGTCACCGACCCGGAACGCCTTGCGGTCGCTGTAGAGATTCTGTTCGAACCCGGCCTGATAGATCGAGCCGTTGTTCGCGGCAGCCGGCAGCGGCGTGCGCGGCAGCACCGGGGCGTAGTAAGGATCATTGGGCTTGGGCGTCGGAGCGACGCAACCTGCAAGCGCGGTGATCCCACTCAATGCCATAACAGAGACGAAGCGTTTCATGACCCTTACCTCACGGTGTAGCAGGCGGCCGGGGGACCGCCTTGTAGACTGATTACAGATTCTGCGTAACGAACGAGAGCATCTGGTCGGCGGTGGAGATCACCTTGGAGTTCATTTCGTAGGCGCGCTGAGTGGTGATCATGTTGACCATCTCTTCAACGGTGCTGACGTTGGAGGTTTCCAGGGTGTTCTGCAGCGTGGTACCGAAACCGGCCAGGCCAGGAGTACCCACTTCCGGCGCGCCACTGGCGCCGGTTTCCAGGAACAGGTTGCCGCCCACGGCCTGAAGGCCGGCCGGGTTGATGAAGTCGGCGGTCTGCAGGTTGCCGATCACCTGGGAAGCCGGGTTGCCGGCCGTGGTGATGGACACGGTGCCGTCCTTGCCGACGGTGAACGTCTGGGCATCGTTCGGAATGACGATGGCCGGCTGCAAGGCGAAACCGCTGGCGTTGACGATCTGGCCGTTGGAATCCAGGTGGAAGGTACCGTCACGGGTGTAGGCCGTGGTGCCGTCCGGTTGCAGGATCTGGAAGAAACCGCGACCGTCGATGGCCATGTCCAGCGGCTGTTCGGTGGTTTGCAGGCTACCGGCGTTGAAGTTTTTCTGGGTGCCGACGATGCGCACACCGGTACCCACTTGCAGACCCGACGGCAGTTCGCTGTCCTGGGTCGACTGGGCGCCTGGCTGACGCTTGATCTGGTAGAGCAGGTCCTGGAACTCGGCGCGATCACGCTTGAAACCCGTGGTCGACACGTTGGCCAGGTTGTTGGAAATCGTGGTCAGGTTGGTGTCCTGGGCGGACAGACCGGTTTTGGCAACCCATAGAGCCGGAAGCATTCAATTCTCCTCGTTCGCCTGTTTTACGGCGCGACGTTCTGATAATTAGCTGATCTGCAAGACCCGAGCCATGGCTTGGTCGTCTTCTTTGGCGGTGTTCATCATCTTGACGTGAAGCTCGAACTGCTTGGACAGGGCCAGCACCGAAGTCATCTCGTCCACGGCATTGACGTTGCTCGATTCGAGGAATCCCGACACCAGTTTGACGTTGGCATCGGCTTGCGCCGGCTGGCCGTCCTTGGTGTGGATCGAACCGTCCAGGCCCTTGGTCATGTTCTTGAAGTCCGGATTGACCAGCTTGATGCGGTCGACTTCGGCCATGACCCGTGGGTCCTCGCCCATCGAGCGGATACTGATGGTGCCGTCTTCGCCTACTTCGATCTGCTGCTGGGGCGGCACGGCGATCGGGCCGCCGTTGCCGATCACCGGCATGCCGTTGCCGGCACGCAATACGCCTAATGCATCGACCACCAGACTGCCAGTGCGCACATAGCTTTCACCACCGTCCGGGTTCTGCACCGCCAGCCAGCCGTTACCTTGCACGGCAACATCGAGATCACGACCGGTTTCCACCAGGGAGCCCGGAGTGAAGTCGGTAGCCGGGCGCTCGGACATGGCAAACGCACGCGCCGGAAAGCTGTCGCCGAACACCGGCATCGAGCGCGCCTGCTCCAGGTCTTTCTGGAAACCGTTGGTGGAGATGTTCGCCAGGTTGTTGGCATGAGCCCTTTGCGCCAGTGCATTCTGGCTGGCGCCGGTCATTGCCACATAAAGGTACTTGTCCACAATCTATCCTCTGCCTGCCGGACGTTTGCCGCCCACTGCTGTACTGATCAGCCATAAGCAATTTGCAGACCAACTTGGTTTTAGTCGCGTAAGGTGCGGGAAACAAAGGGGTTGGGAGAGTTTGTGGGGATTTTCAGGAAAGGCTGAAGTCGAAAAACCGGCGGTGTCATGCCGGTAAGAGGCAAAACATGGAACGACTCACTCCCTGTGGCGAGGGGGCTTGCCCCCGTTGGGCTGCGCAGCAGTCCCATCTTTTGGGGCTGCTTCGCAACCCAACGGGGCGGTGCGACGTTTCGACAAGCCCCCTCGCCACAGTGCAATCAGGCGTTGTCTTTGCCGACGTCGTACTCACGCAACTTGTTGGCAATGGTGGTATGGGAAACCCCAAGGCGCTTGCCCAGTTGCCGACTGCTCGGATGCTCGGAATACAGGCTTTCCAGCACTGCTTTTTCGAATCGGCCGACGATCTCGTCCAGGTTGCCCTCCAGCGAAAAATCCCCCAAGGGCTGGCGCACACCGTAGTCCGGCAGTCGAATGTGCTCGGCCTTGACGGTGCCGCCGTCGCACAGGGAAACCGCCTGGAACAGCACGTTTTCCAACTGCCGAACATTGCCCGGCCAATGATAATGACTGAGCCGATCCATCGCCGCCGGCGCCAGTTTCGGCAGCGGGCAGCCAATCTGCCGACTGGCCTGATCGAGAAAGTGCTCCACCAGCGGCGGCAAACCGTCGAGGCATTCGCGTAGCGGCGGAATGTGCAGCGACAGCACGTTCAGGCGGTGATACAGGTCCTGGCGAAACTCGCCGCGGGCGCACAACTCGGATAGGTCGACCTGGGTCGCACAGATCACCCGCACATCGAGATACACCTCTTCATCGCTGCCGACCCGACGGAAGCATCCGTCCTGCAGAAAGCGCAGCAGCTTCACCTGCAAGCGCGGGCTCATCTCGCCGACCCCGTCAAGAAACAGTGTCCCGCCCGCCGTCAGCTCCAGCAGCCCGAGCTTGCCCTCGGCCCGCGCCCCTTCGAAGGCTCCAGGGCCATAGCCAAAAAGCTCGGTCTCGGCCATGGACTCCGGCAACCCGGCACAGTTGAGCGCCATCAGCGGTGATTGCCCCCGCGGACTGGCCAGATGACAGGCCCGCGCCAGCAACTCCTTGCCGGTCCCGGTTTCGCCTTCTATTAATAGCGGTGCATCCAGTGGCGCCATGCGCCGGGCTTCACGCACCACCGCGGCCATCACCCTGGAGCTCTGGAAGATGCTGTCGAACCCGCGCAGTTCCTGCTTGCGCACGTTATAGATGCGCTCCCCTACCCGGTCGGCGCGATGCAGCGTCAACACCGCACCGGCCATGGCCTCGCTGTCGTCGTGCTCCGATTGCAACGGCGCGATGTCGGCCAGGAATACATCGCCCTTGACCTTGACCCGCATCCCGTTGATCCGCGATTTGTTGGCGCGCACCAGTTCCGGCAGGTCGAAATCTTCGGCATAACGCGACAGCGGAATGCCCGGCACTTCATCGACCCGCACCCCGAGCAACTGCGCCGCCGCGCGGTTAGCGGCAACGATGGAGCCGCCCATGTCGATCGACAGTACCGGGAATTCGAGAGCGCCGAGCAAGGCATTGAGTTCCATGTGCCGACGCTCACTGGGCATCAGCCCGACGCGCTTGACGCCAAACACCCCGGCAATCGCTTCGAATTTCGGACGCAGGGCCTGGAACTGGATATTGATCAGGTTCGGACAGTGCAGGTAAATCGCATTGCCGTGCTCACCGCCCACCTCGCCGCGAGCGACGTTGATGCCGTACTCCACCAACAGGTTGAGGATGTCGCGCAGGATGCCGATGCGGTTCTGACAGTGGACTTTGATACGCATGAAAGAGCCCGAACAGTGATGAAAGAGGCCCGTTCACCGAAGATTTTCTGCAAGGGCACTCAGATAGTCGTCAAGATTATGTGACACCCGAAGCACTTTTCCTACCCGCCAATCGCGACACCTGCGCGACAAAGGGCTAAACGTAACGAAAACTTTACGATTTTTCGACTTTCTCTCCGCCAACCAACCTGCCTAACCGCTGCAAAGCCGAACGTCTTGGAGTATTTCTAGGTCCATAGCAGTACATAACAAGAACGAATTCCCTCGCAGGAGAGCTGTATGAAGCAGACGCAATACGTGGCTCGCGAGCCCGATGCGCATGGTTTTATCGACTACACCGCTGAAGAACATGCGGTGTGGAATACGCTGATCACTCGCCAACTGAAAGTGATCGAAGGGCGTGCGTGCCAGGAATACCTGGACGGTATCGAAAAGCTCGGTCTGCCCCACGACCGCATTCCGCAACTGGGCGAGATCAACAAAGTGCTCGGTGAAACCACCGGTTGGCAAGTTGCTCGCGTTCCGGCACTGATCCCCTTCCAGACTTTTTTCGAGTTGCTCGCCAGCAAGCAGTTTCCCGTGGCGACCTTCATTCGTACCCGCGAAGAGCTGGATTACCTGCAAGAGCCGGACATTTTCCACGAGATCTTCGGCCACTGCCCGCTGCTGACCAACCCTTGGTTCGCCGAATTCACCCACACCTACGGCAAACTCGGCCTCAAGGCTTCCAAGGAGGAGCGCGTGTACCTGGCGCGCCTGTACTGGATGACCATCGAGTTCGGCCTGCTCGATACCCCGCAAGGCCAGCGCATCTATGGTGGCGGCATCCTGTCCTCGCCGAAGGAGACCGTGTACTGCCTGTCGGACGAGCCCGAGCACCAGGCGTTCGACCCGCTGGAATGCATGCGCACCCCCTACCGTATCGACATCCTGCAGCCGCTGTACTTTGTCCTCCCTGACCTCAAGCGCCTGTTCGACCTGGCCCACGAGGACATCATGGGCATGGTCAAGCAAGCCATGCAGCTGGGCTTGCACGCACCGAAATTTCCGCCAAAACCCAAGGCGGCGTGAACCGCTGCTTTTTTGATCAAGTGAGCCTGTCAGGAACTCTCGCTATGCTTTAGCGTGGTGACAGGTGATCGACTTCTCTTTTTCGATTTCAGGAATTCAACATGTCCACATTGAACCAAGCCCACTGCGAAGCCTGCCGCGCCGATGCTCCACAGGTCAGCGATGAAGAATTGCCGATCCTGATCAATCAGATCCCGGACTGGAACATCGAAGTTCGCGACAGCATCATGCAGCTGGAAAAAGTCTTCCTGTTCAAGAATTTCAAGCACGCTCTGGCGTTCACCAACGCCGTCGGCGAAATCTCCGAGGCCGAAGGTCATCACCCGGGTCTGCTGACCGAATGGGGCAAAGTCACCGTGACCTGGTGGAGCCACTCGATCAAGGGCCTGCACCGCAACGACTTCATCATGGCCGCGCGCACTGACGAAGTGGCCAAGGACGCCGAGGGCCGCAAGTAATGCATTTCGACGCCATCGGCCGAGTACCCGGCGACCCGATCCTCGGCCTGATGGAGGCCTATGCGCAGGACCCCAACCCGCGCAAGTTCGACCTCGGCGTGGGCGTCTACAAAGACGCCCAGGGCCTGACGCCGATTCCGCAATCGGTGAAGCTGGCCGAGGCGCGACTGATGGAAAATCAGACCAGCAAGATCTACATCGGCGGCCATGGCGATCCGGCGTTCGGCAAAGTCATCAACGAGTTGGTACTGGGTGCCGACTCGCCGCTGATCCGCGACAAACGCGCCGGCGCCACCCAGAGCCCGGGCGGCACCGGAGCGTTGCGCCTTAGCGCCGACTTCATCGCCCAGTGCCTGCCGGGCCGTGGCGTGTGGCTGAGCAATCCGACCTGGCCGATCCACGAAACCATTTTCGCGGCGGCCGGGGTCAAGGTCAGTCACTACCCCTACGTGGGCAGCGACAACCGCCTGGATGTCGAGGCGATGCTCGAAGTGCTCGACCAGGCGCCCAAGGGCGATGTGGTCCTGCTGCACGCCTGCTGCCACAACCCGACCGGCTTCGACCTGTCCCATGACGACTGGAAAAGGGTGCTGGAAGTGGTCCGCCGCCGCGAACTGCTGCCCCTGATCGACTTCGCCTACCAGGGCTTCGGCGACGGCCTGGAACAGGACGCCTGGTCGACCCGCCTGTTCGCCGCCCAGTTGCCGGAAGTGCTGATTACCAGCTCCTGCTCGAAGAACTTCGGCCTGTACCGCGACCGCACCGGCGCACTGATCGTCTGCGCAAAAAACGCCGACAAACTGACGGACATCCGCAGCCAACTGGCCAACATCGCCCGCAATCTGTGGTCAACTCCGCCGGATCATGGCGCTGCGGTAGTGGCGACCATCCTCGGCGACCCGGAGCTGAAAAACCTCTGGATCGACGAAGTGGAAACCATGCGCCTGCGCATCGCCCAACTACGCAGCGGCCTGGTAGAAGCCCTGGAACCCCACGGCCTGCGCGAACGCTTTGCACACATTGGCGTGCAACGCGGGATGTTCTCCTACACCGGATTGACGCCGGAGCAGGTCAAACAACTGCGTGAGCATCACAGTGTGTACATGGTGGGCACGGGCCGGGCAAACGTGGCGGGGATCGACGCGACCCGGCTGGATCTGCTGGCCGAAGCCATCGCCACGGTCTGCAAGTAACACACATCAACTGTGGGAGCGGGTACACCCGAACAATGTAGGTCGGCTGCCAGGCCGCCATCGCTGGCAAGCCAGCTCCCACAGGTCCTTCGGCTGGACACCCAAACAACTGTAGGAGCGAGCACGCTCGCGATGGTGGCCAACGATGACGCTGGCTACCTGAATGCCCGCAGTGTCTGGGCATTCATCGCGAGCAGGCTTGCTCCCACAATTTCTCCCTTGCAAACCTGTATAGACAATCCCATCCGTCGAAACAAATGGATATAAAAGTCTATTTGTCATTTCCAGTGCTGTATCCTGCCGAGGCTTTTTTGAAAGCGCGGATCTACCAGATCTACCAACAGACTTAGCGAGGAGCGCAACCATGCACGAGATTCCTAATCTCCCCTTCCCAAGCCTGCACGAACCTGAGCAGACGACCACGCAACAAGCCGGTGCCCAACAGCCCGAGCCGAAAGAAGCCACTGACAGTCGCAAGGCTGACAGCGAAGACTGAAACACCCGCCGTACAGACCGTGTGGAAAGCGCTAACATGCGCTTTCCACACTGCCTGAACCGCGAGCCCTCCTCATGACCAAAGAATTCAGCGAAGAACAGGCCAGCGTCCTGATCGGCACCGCCGAGAAGATGATCGAGATCTGGAATCGCCTCCCTCCCGAAAAACAGGCCGCCCTGCTCGCCCGCTTCGGCAGCCAGGAAAATGCCTTGGCCGCCCTGGTCACCACACAACTGGTCGCCCCCGAAAAGCACTGAACGAGCCACCCGGCAAATAGTTTTACTTTTTCACAACCCACGAACGCCAGCGCCGTTATCATAAGCAGCCTATCTAATCCTGCTTTACCGTGGACCCTTCCCCATGTCTGAAAACCAGCGCCCCCTGGCGGTCACGCTGCAAGTTGTCTCCATCGTCCTGTTTACCTTCATCGGCTACCTGAACATCGGCATTCCCCTGGCGGTATTGCCCGGTTACGTGCACAGCGAACTGGGCTTCGGCGCGGTGATCGCGGGGCTGGTGATCAGCGTGCAATACCTCGCCACCCTGCTCAGCCGGCCCTATGCCGGGAAGATCATCGACAACAAGGGCAGCAAACTGGCGGTGATGTATGGCCTGGCCGGTTGCGGCCTGAGCGGCGTGTTCATGCTGATTTCGGCCTGGACCCAAAGCCTGCCGATGCTCAGCCTGGCCAGCCTGTTCATTGGTCGACTGGTACTGGGTAGTGCGGAAAGTCTGGTGGGTTCAGGCTCGATTGGCTGGGGCATCGGCCGGGTCGGCGCGGCGAATACCGCCAAGGTCATTTCCTGGAACGGCATCGCCAGTTACGGAGCACTGGCGGTCGGCGCGCCTTTTGGCGTTTGGCTGGTCGGGCAACTGGGTTTGTGGAGCATGGGCGTGAGCATTGTGCTGCTGGCGCTGATCGGGCTGCTGCTGGCTTGGCCAAAAACCGCTGCGCCAATCGTCGCAGGTGAACGCTTGCCTTTTATCCATGTACTCGGACGCGTATTGCCTCACGGATGCGGATTGGCGCTGGGCTCCATCGGTTTCGGTACCATCGCCACCTTTATTACCCTGTATTACGCCACCCAACACTGGGACAACGCGGTGCTGTGCCTGAGCCTGTTCGGCGCCAGCTTCATCGGTGCGCGGCTGCTATTCGGCAACCTGATCAATCGTCTTGGCGGCTTTCGAGTGGCGATTGTCTGCCTATCGGTGGAAACCCTCGGCTTGCTGCTGCTCTGGCTGGCTCCGGACGCGCAATGGGCGCTGGCGGGTGCAGCGCTGAGCGGCTTCGGCTTCTCGCTGGTGTTTCCGGCGCTAGGGGTCGAGGCGGTCAATCTGGTGCCGGCATCCAGCCGTGGCGCGGCGGTCGGGGCCTATTCGTTGTTCATCGATTTGTCGCTGGGGATCACCGGACCACTGGCCGGCGCGGTGGCATCGGGCTTCGGTTTTGCGTCGATTTTCCTCTTCGCTGCCTTGGCAGCCGTCAGCGGCCTGATCCTCAGTATCTACCTGTATCGGCAGGCACCGAAGCAGCGCGAAACCCGGGAATCGCGCTAGTAATCCACCTTGCCCCGCCCGGCCTTGATGTTGCCGCGCTTGCTTTTGGCTTCAAGCCGGCGCGTCTTCGAGCCCAGGGTTGGCTTGGTCGGGCGGCGTTTCTTTTCGACCTTGGTGGCGCTGAGGATCAGCTCGGTCAGACGCAGCAACGCATCGGCGCGGTTCTGCTCCTGGGTGCGATATTGCTGGGCCTTGATGATCAACACGCCGTCGCTGGTGATGCGGCTGTCGCGCAGTGCCAGCAGGCGCTCCTTGTAGAACTCGGGCAAGGACGAGGCCGGGATGTCGAAGCGCAGGTGCACGGCGCTGGAAACCTTGTTGACGTTCTGCCCGCCAGCGCCCTGGGCGCGGATGGCCGTCAATTCGATTTCGTCATCCGGCAGATGCACGTTGTTGGAAATCACCAGCATGGACAGTCACTACCTCGGCTTTAAGCGCCATCTAAACAAAAATGCCCGCATCTGACGATACGGGCATTTTTTTCAACCAGAGCGTTTATTCCGCTGCTGGCGCTTCCGGCTTGCGGCGCTTGAGCGGAGCCATGCCGTCCTTGCTGACCAGCGACGGAGCCTCGGCCTTCGGACGGTTGGTAGTCTTGCGCTTGTTCGCGGTCTTGGCGGCGACTTTTTTCTTGTCACCCTTGGCGTCGGTCTTTTTCTTCTTCACACCAACAGCCTTGCCCGAAGCCTTGACCTTTTTCGGTCCGCCGTAGGTGCCTTTGACTTCCTTGATGGTGCGGCGCTCGAAGCTCTGCTTGAGGTAGCGCTCGATGCTCGACATCAGGTTCCAGTCGCCGTGGCAGATCAGCGAGATGGCCAGGCCATCATTGCCGGCGCGACCGGTACGACCGATACGGTGAACGTACTCGTCGCCGCTGCGCGGCATGTCGAAGTTGATCACCAGATCCAGGCCGTCAACGTCCAGGCCACGGGCGGCAACATCAGTGGCCACCAGAATCTTCACCCCGCCTTGCTTCAGACGGTCGATCGCCAGCTTGCGATCCTTCTGATCTTTCTCGCCATGCAGCACGAAGGCTTTGTATTCCTGCGCCACCAGACGGCCGTAGATACGGTCGGCCATGGCGCGGGTGTTGGTGAAGATGATGGCTTTCTGGTAAGTCTCGTTGGCCAGCAGCCAGTTAACGATCTGTTCTTTATGCTGGTTGTGGTCAGCGGTGATGATTTGCTGACGGGTGGTTTCGTTCAGCTGGCTGACCGCGTTGAGTTGCAGGTGTTCAGGGTTTTTCAGGACCTTGGCAACCATCTCGCGCAAGCCCGAACCACCGGTGGTCGCGGAGAACAGCATGGTTTGCTGGCGGTTTGGACATTCTTCGACCAGACGCTGCACGTCATCGGCAAAACCCATGTCGAGCATGCGGTCGGCTTCGTCGAGTACCAGCACTTCGACTTCCTTGAGGTCGAGATTGCCGGCATTCAGTTGCTCGATCATCCGCCCTGGCGTACCGATCAGGATGTCCGGCACCTTGCGCAGCATCGCAGCCTGGACTTTGAAGTCTTCGCCACCGGTGATCAGACCGGCCTTGATGAAGGTGAACTGCGAGAAGCGCTCAACTTCTTTAAGGGTCTGCTGCGCCAGCTCGCGGGTTGGCAGCAGGATCAGGGTCTTGATGCTGACACGGATTTTCGCCGGGCCGATCAGACGGTTGAGGATCGGCAAGACAAAGGCCGCGGTTTTACCGCTACCGGTTTGCGCCGTCACCCGCAGGTCACGCCCCTGAAGCGCCAGCGGAATAGCCGCTGCTTGCACAGGCGTTGGCTCGACAAATTTCAGTTCGGCCACGGCTTTGAGCAGGCGTTCGTGCAGGGCGAATTCGGAAAACACGGGTGCTACCTCGAAGAAATGCAAAAAACAGCTGCATAGGGTAACGGTTTCGAGCGCGAAGGCCGAGTTTCTTTGTGCATTCGGCAGCAAACATTCGTCTTTTTGTTACCCAGGTTGTCTTCAACCTAATACAAACTGGCTTAAATGCTCTGATCGTCCGTCGTTTTAATCGTCGGCATGACCGTCCGCTCGTGCCTGGCAGCCTCCTTCCATGTATTCCATCCCGCCAGAGCTGACGGTAATCGATCATGAGTTTTGATCCAGGTGCAAAGCCCAGGATCGATCCATTGCACGATTTCAGTGATGTCTCGATGGAGCTCGAACAGCGGCTGCCACAGCAGCGGTTCATGGTGAAAGCACCGATTTCTCAAATCCCGCGCCTTGTTCAGGCGACTTCGAATGATGTCTGCATTTTTGGAATGTTTCGGGCAATAGTGAAAGACCCGCATCAACGGCCTGGAAAGCTTCACAAATGCCTTGCGGTTGAATAGCGCTGTCCAGAATCCAAAACTCAGCTCAGCTGTAATGTTGTCAGCGCATAGCTTGGTGCCGCGCTTGCGGAGGGCAGCTTGTGCGTCGGTCACTTTTGCATAACTGGCCCGTAGATCCGCATTGTCACCATTGAACTCTTCGTACCAATCATCACGCTTGTACTCACGTTCCATCTCGCGCTGGATTCCATTGCGCAGGGCGACCTCTAGCACATGAAAAATAGAGACAAGAGATTCTGCAATACGCATGTTGTGCACGTAGGCTTGCGCCGCATGGTCCTGATTGCCCTGATAACCTTTGAGGTAACGGCTCATTCTTGGAGTGGAGAGCTTCGCCTCCAATGTTTGCCAGACCATCTGTCCTGGGAACTCCCATGCTGAAAAATGCTGGAAATCCGGGCGATGGTAGCGATGCGAAAGGCAAAAGCCATCTTGCATGATGTAAGCGCATGTCTAAGAACATGCGAAGCGATGTGGGGCACTGGGCCTAAGGGTTGACGTCAAATACGAAGGTGGTACCCTGAGCCCGCAGCCCTAGGAACCTCCACTCCCGTGCGATACGAAACGGTGATGAGACTAGGTTATGTGACGGCCCCGCTTTGCGGGGCCTCCTTGTTTCTGGCTACCGCGATTTGTCGTACGCATCCTCGCCTTTACGCACACCCAACCTACTGATCCACACCGCCAGCAAAATAACCGACCCGCCCAGCACCAGCCGCCCCAATTCCTCATGCTGATTCCAGATCAGCAGGTTCATCAGCAACCCCACCGGCACGTGCAGGTTGTTCATCACCGCCAGCGTCCCGCCATTGACCATGCACGCGCCCTTGTTCCACCAATAGAGCCCCAATGCCGTCGAGACCAGACCGAGAAACAGCAGCACGCCCCATTGCAGCGGTGCTTCGGGCAAAAAGTTCTGTTTGCCGAACAGCAGGAACGCCGGCAGCGCCACCGCCAGAGCCCCCAGATAGAAGTAGCCGAAGCGCCGGTAATGCGGCAGGTCGCTGGGGTGGCGTGCCACCAGGTGTTTGTACAGCACCTGGCCGGCGGCGTAGGTGAAGTTGGCCAGTTGCAGCAGCAGGAAGCCCATGAAGAAGTCAGGGTTGATGCGGTCGAAGCGAATCACCGCCGCCCCACCGACGGCCACCAGCGCGGCGACCAAGGCCCAGGGATTGAAGCGGCGGTTGAGCGCGTCTTCGATCAGGGTCACGTGCAACGGGGTGAGGATGGTGAACAGGAGCACTTCAGGTACCGTCAGCACGCGGAAGCTCAGGTACAGGCAGACGTAGGTCACGCCGAACTGCAACGCACCGATCAGCAGCATTCCGCGCATGAAGGCCGGTTCCACCGAGCGCCAGCGCGTCAACGGGATGAACACCAGTCCGGCCAGCAGCACACGCACCAGCACCGCGAAGTAACTGTCGACATGACCGGCCAGGTATTCGCCGATCAAACTGAAGGAAAACGCCTGGATCAGCGTGACAAAAAGTAGATAGCCCATGCTCGCCTCGTTTTGAATGGCGGCGACGATAGCGGGTTTTGTCCGTTACCGCGAACCCTGTGCCATCACACACACCTTGTAGGAGCCGAGCTTGCTCGCGATGGCGGTGGGTCAGTTGCATTGATGCTGGCTGACACTGTGCTATCGCGAGCAAGCTCGGCTCCTACAGGGGTCTTTGGAGTGAACAAAATCGTGGGCAAAAAAAAGCCCGATCTCGCTAAAGCGTTCAATCGGGCAAGAGCACTCAGGAGCAATAAGTGCAAAGGGAGATTCGATGCGCGTACAGCCTTGAAGGGTTGCGCCAGGTCACTAGACCATCCGGTGATTATCTGGCGATTAACGGGTCAGGCCACCTGGGAAAGCTTGGCGTTCGCCTGGTTCAGGCCCTTCTCCTGGAAGTCGCCGCCCAGGTTCATGCCCTCGGCGTGGATGAACGTCACGTCGTGGATACCGATGAAGCCCATGACCTGGCGCAGGTAAGGTTCCTGATGATCCGCGGTGCTGCCGGCGTAGATCCCGCCGCGAGCAGTCAGGACGTAGGCGCGCTTGCCGCTGAGCAGGCCCTGGGGACCGGTTTCGGTGTACTTGAAGGTCACGCCGGCACGCAGCACGTGGTCGAGCCAGGCCTTGAGGGTGCTCGGGATGGCGAAGTTGTACATGGGAGCTGCCATCACCAGTACGTCGGCGGCCAGCAGTTCATCGGTCAGGTGGTTGGAGCGTTCCAGCGAAGCCTGTTCGATGTCGTTGCGCTGATCGGCGGGCTTCATCCAGCCGCCCAACAGGTTGACGTCCAGGTGCGGCACCGGGTTGACGGCCAGGTCACGAACGGTGATCTCGTCCTTCGGGTGCGCGGCTTTCCACTGATTGATGAACGTCTGGGTCAGTTGACGGGAAACCGAGTCTTGCTGGCGGGCACTGCTTTCGATGATCAGAACGCGGGACATGGCTTGTAGGCTCCATCTGAGAATGTTGTAAGTCGATGGAGTGAAGGTTAAACAGTGTCGTATCGATGAAAAAGCGTAAATAACTGCTATAACCAATCGATAAATTCGTTTATAAGCGGAGCATGGCTGGCGAGCCTGCTCCGCTGAAGGTCATTGCGGCTTGCAGGTCATGCTGATGTACAGCTTGATGATCTTGCGATTGAACTTGGCGGAAAGGTCGGCGCTTTTACCGGCAGCCAGATTGACTCTGCGGGTCTTCGGCGACTCGGGACCGTTGCGAAACACCACCGCGCAGTCGGCAGCGGTCTCACCGTAGTTGTTCAGGGTGATCGAGCCCATGTCGTAATCGGTGGCGTAAGTGGTGTAGTCGACCTTCAGGCCATTGAGTTCTTTTTGCACGTCGATCGGGTAAGCGAAAGCAGTCAGCGGCAACATCGCCAGCAACACAGAACAGAATTTTTTCATGCAGCAGTCTCCAATAAGAACTGCGCAGCTTAGGACAACAGGAGCTCATCATGAAAGCGCCCCGCGTGACCCTTGATCAATGGCGAACGCTTCAGGCCGTGGTCGACCACGGTGGTTTCGCCCAGGCCGCCGAGGCACTGCACCGCTCGCAATCGTCGGTCAGCTACACCGTGGCGCGCATGCAGGATCAGCTCGGCGTGCCGCTGCTGCGCATCGACGGACGCAAGGCAGTGCTGACCGAAGCCGGTGGCGTGCTGTTGCGCCGCTCCCGGCAACTGGTGAAACAGGCCAGTCAGCTGGAAGACCTGGCCCATCACATGGAGCAAGGCTGGGAGGCCGAAGTGCGACTGGTGGTGGACGCGGCCTACCCCAGCGCCCGCCTCGTCCGCGCCCTGACCGCTTTCATGCCGCAGAGTCGTGGCTGCCGGGTCCGTCTGCGTGAAGAGGTGCTGTCGGGTGTGGAGGAAGTCCTGCTCGAAGGTGTGGCTGACCTGGCCATCAGCGGCTTCAGCATTCCCGGTTACCTGGGCGCGGAATTGAGCGATGTCGAATTCGTCGCGGTGGCCCACCCGGAACACCCGCTGCACCGACTCAATCGCGAGCTGAATTTCCAGGATCTCGAAAGCCAGTTGCAGGTGGTGATCCGCGACTCCGGGCGCCAGCAACCGCGGGACGTCGGCTGGCTCGGCGCCGAACAGCGCTGGACCGTCGGCAGCCTGGCCACCGCCGCTACTTTCGTCGGCAGCGGCCTGGGTTTCGCCTGGTTGCCAAGACACATGATCGAACGAGAACTCAGGGAAGGTACGCTCAAGCTGCTACCGTTGGATCAGGGCGGCAGCCGTAACCCGAGTTTTTACCTGTACTCGAACAAGGACAAACCGCTGGGGCCGGCCACGCAGATTCTCATCGAACTGCTGCGCACCTTCGACACCGCGCCGCTGGACGCACCCTTCGCCGCCCCTGAACAAGCCTGACACGGAGTGTATGCATGGCCTATTTCGAACACGAAGGTTGCAACCTGCACTATGAGGAATACGGCCACGGCACGCCGCTGCTGCTGGTCCACGGCTTGGGGTCGAGCACCCTGGACTGGGAAAAACAGATCCCCGCGCTGGCGGCTCGTTATCGGGTGATCGTGCCCGATGTGCGCGGCCACGGGCGCTCCGACAAACCCCACGAGCGCTACAGCATCGCCGGTTTCAGCGCCGATCTGGTGGCGCTGATCGAGCACCTGAACCTCGGCCCGACCCATTACGTGGGCCTGTCCATGGGCGGCATGATTGGTTTCCAGTTGGGCGTTGACCAACCGCAACTGCTCAAGAGCCTGTGCATCGTCAACAGCGCGCCGGAGGTCAAGCTGCGCAGCCGCGACGATTACTGGCAGTGGTTCAAGCGCTGGAGCCTGATGCGCGCGCTCAGTCTGCGCACCATCGGCAAAGCCTTGGGTGGCAAATTGTTCCCCAAGCCGGAGCAGGCCCAATTGCGACAAAAAATGGCCGAGCGCTGGGCAAAAAACGACAAACGTGCTTATCTCGCCAGCTTCGATGCCATCGTAGGCTGGGGTGTTCAGGAACGACTGTCGAAGGTGTCCTGTCCAACCCTCATCGTCAGCGCCGACCATGACTACACGCCGGTCTCGCTGAAAGAGAATTACGTAAAGCTGCTGCCCGATGCGCGGCTGGTGGTGATCGCCGATTCGCGTCACGCCACCCCGTTGGATCAGCCCGAACGCTTCAACCAGACACTGCTCGAGTTCCTCACCGCAGTCGATACCACTCCAATCAGGATCCCTGACCCATGCTGAAAAAAATCGCCCTCGCCGCCGGCTCCGTACTGTTTGCCGCCAACCTGATGGCGGCAACGCCTGCCAAGGCGCCGCATGTTCTGCTGGAAACCACCAACGGCCAGATCGAAATCGAACTGGACCCGGTCAAGGCGCCGATCAGTACCAAGAACTTCCTTGATTACGTGGACAGCGGCTTCTACAACAACACGATTTTCCACCGCGTGATTCCGGGCTTCATGGTCCAGGGCGGCGGTTTCACCCAGACCATGCAGCAAAAAGACACCAAGGCGCCGATCAAGAACGAACACAGCAATGGCCTGGTCAACGTTCGCGGCACCCTGTCGATGGCCCGTACCTCGGTACCGGACTCGGCCACCAGCCAGTTCTTCATCAACGTCAAGGACAACGATTTCCTCGACCAGGGCGACGGCTATGCCGTGTTCGGCAAAGTGGTCAAGGGCATGGACGTGGTCGACATCATCGTCAATTCGCCAACCACCGTGCGCAACGGCATGAAGGACGTTCCGGCTGACCCGGTGTTCATCAAGTCGGCCAAGCGCATCGACTGAGACTAAGCTGGACAAGGATGTCCGAGCCGTTGCCGGTCCTGCCGGCAACGCTCAAACCGTTAAAAGGAGTGCCCGCTCGCGGGTGGAAAACCGATGCTTTATCGCCGTTTTGAAAAGCTGATCGATATCTTTCGCGACGCCCCGAGCGCCGCGCCGCCCAACCGGGTCCTGCCCTTCTACACCTATTACCTCAAACAGGTCTGGCCGAGTTTCGCAGCCCTGTTGGTGGTGGGCCTGATCGGCGCGCTGATCGAAGTCGCGTTGTTCAGCTATCTGAGCCGCATCATCGACCTGGCCCAGGGCACACCCAATGCTGACTTCTTCAAGGAACACGGTCTTGAACTGGCCTGGATGGTGGTGGTTGCACTGATCCTGCGGCCGGTGTTCGTCGGCCTGCATGACCTGCTGGTGCACCAGACCTTAAGCCCCAGCATGACCAGCATGATCCTCTGGCAAAACCACAGTTACGTGCTCAAACAGAGCCTGAATTTTTTCCAGAACGACTTCGCCGGGCGCATCGCCCAACGCATCATGCAAACCGGCAATTCCCTGCGCGACTCGGCCGTTCAGGCAGTCGATGCGCTGTGGCATGTGCTGATCTACGCCATCAGCGCACTGGTGCTCTTCGCCGAGGCCGACTGGCGTCTGATGATTCCGCTGCTGACCTGGATCGCCGGCTTCATCGGCTCGCTCTATTACTTCGTGCCACGGGTCAAGGATCGTTCGGTGAGGTCCTCCGATGCACGCTCCAAACTCATGGGGCGGATCGTCGATGGCTACACCAACATCACCACTCTGAAGCTGTTCGCCCACACCAATTACGAACAGCAATACGCCCGCGAGGCGATCAAGGAACAAACTGAAAAAGCCCAGATGGCCGGCCGTGTCGTGACCAGCATGGACGTGGTCATCACCAGCCTGAATGGCCTGTTGATCGTCTGCACTACCGGGTTGGCCTTGTGGTTGTGGACGCAATCGCTGATCAGCGTGGGCGCCATCGCCTTGGCTACGGGGCTGGTTATTCGCATCGTCAACATGTCGGGCTGGATCATGTGGGTGGTCACCGGCATCTTCGAAAACATCGGCATGGTGCAGGACGGTTTGCAGACCATCTCGCAACCGGTCAGCGTCACCGACCGCGACCAGGCCAAACCGTTGGCCGTGGGCCGGGGTGAAGTGCGTTTCGAGCATGTGGACTTCCACTACGGCAAGCACAGCGGGGTCATCGGCGATCTCAACCTGACCATCCGGCCCGGCGAGAAAATCGGCCTGATCGGCCCGTCCGGCGCCGGCAAATCGACGCTGGTGAATCTGTTGCTGAGGCTCTATGACGTGGAAAGCGGGCGCATCCTCATCGATGGCCAAAACATCGCCGATGTCAGCCAGGAAAGCCTGCGCGAACGCATCGGCATGATCACTCAGGATACGTCGCTGCTGCACCGGTCGATCCGAGACAACCTGCTTTACGGCAAACCCGATGCTACCGATGCCGAGTTGTGGGAGGCGGTTTGCAAGGCGCGGGCCGATGGTTTCATTCCGACTCTGTCGGACGCCGAAGGCCGCATGGGCTTCGATGCCCATGTCGGCGAGCGCGGGGTGAAGCTCTCCGGTGGTCAGCGCCAGCGGATCGCCATCGCCCGCGTGCTGCTCAAGGACGCACCGATCCTGATCATGGACGAAGCCACATCGGCACTGGATTCGGAAGTTGAGGCAGCGATTCAGGAAAGCCTGGAGGCGTTGATGCAGGGCAAGACCGTGATCGCCATCGCCCACCGGCTCTCGACCATTGCCCGGATGGATCGGTTGGTGGTGCTGGAAAACGGCAAGATCGCCGAGACCGGCAGCCACGCCGAACTGCTCGCGTTGGGCGGGCTGTATGCGCGGTTGTGGCAGCACCAGACCGGCGGATTCGTCGGAATCGACTGAGATCCGCCCCCCCTGTAGGAGCGAGCACGCTCGCGATGAACGCCCAGACACCGCGGGCATTCAGACAGCCAGCGTTATCGTTGACGACCATCGCGAGCATGCTCGCTCCTACAGGGTTTCAAGCTTGGCGATAAGGCAACGCCGCCCTCGCCTCTTCCGCATACGCCATCACCCCCACCCGCTCCTGATTCAGGAAGTCCTTCACCGCCGCCTTCAACCCCGGATGGCGCAGGTAGTGCCAGGAATGGGTGATCACCGGTTCAAATCCGCGAATCAATTTATGCTCGCCCTGTGCTCCGGCGTCGAAGCGCTGGAAACCATTGGCGATCGCATAGTCCATGCCTTGATAGAAGCAGGTCTCGAAGTGCAGGCGATCGAACTCCGCCAGACATCCCCAATACCGACCGTAAAAACTGTCACTGCCCACCAGACTGAATGCCATCGCCACCGGACGTGAGCCTTGTTTGGCCAGCACCACGCGGATCGACTGAGGCATGCGCTCGGCCAACAGGCTGAAAAATTCCCGCGTCAGGTAAGGCCTTTGGCGACGCACCGCGTAGGTATTGGCATAGCAGGCGTAGACAAAATCCCACTGCACCTGGGTCAGTTGCCGCCCTTCCAACCATTCGAATTCAAAACCCTGCCCCGCCACTTGCTCGCGCTCCTTGCGCATCTGCTTGCGTTTGCGCGAGCTCAAGACATCGAGAAAATCCTGAAAATCCCGGTAACCACGGTTCTGCCAGTGGTACTGACAGCCGATGCGCTGCAGCCAACCCGGTTGCTCGGCCAAGGCGGCATCTGTGAATGGGTCGGTGAAATTGATGTGGGCGCTGGAGAGCTGTTCGATCTCCAGATACCCCGGCAGGCTTTTCAGCAGTTCGTAACCGTCCTCGACACTGGCGGCCAGCAGACGTGGTCCGCTGACCGGGCTGAACGGCACGGCACTGAGGAATTTGGGGTAGTAATCGATCCCGGCGCGTTCACAGGCATCGGCCCAAGCGTGGTCGAACACGTACTCGCCGTAGGAATGCCATTTGCGGTAACCGGGCAATGCGGCGATCAGACGATCGCCTTCGACATGCAGCAAATGCTCGGCTTGCCAGCCGCTATGAGGCCCCACGCTGCCGCTCTCCTCCAGCGCACTCAGAAAGGCGTGACTCAGAAACGGCTGGTCCTCGGGCACCAGTGCATCCCAGGTTTCAGGTGCAACCTCGGACAGGCTTTGCAGGCGTTGCAACGGCATCACCATCCTCACTCATTCATGGCGTGAAAGCCCGGCGAGTATCGCCCATCGCCATTCATTGCACACCCAGTAATCCACGACAACGCTCTAGCTCAATAGTTCGAAAGGACTTTGTATCGTCATTGACATGCCATCACATTGCCACCGCTCTGTAATAAACCATCGCGATACTGGCGCCTGTTTTTAGAGCGCCGGGTTATACCCGGTCACTGTTTTCCGTCCATCAATGGTCGGTTGTGCCCTGGATGGCCCAAGCCATCCACTCTCATCTTCGGAGATTGATATGCGTCTTGCTTCCACGAAAACTGCGGCGGCCCTGTGTGGCGGCCTGCTGTTGGCCATGAGTATTCCGGCCAACGCCGCAGTCGACGCCAAACTGCTCGACATGCTCAAGGCTAACGGCTCGATTACCAACGCGCAGTACAGCGAACTGCAAGCCGAACTGGCGCGGGATCAGAAGGAACAGCAAATCGCCCGTCAGGCTCAGCAAGAGACTAACGAGCAAATCGCAGCAACTGCGAAGAAAACCAATGAGCTGAGCACTTTCGACCAGAAACTCGCCTGGGCTGCCAAGACCCAATTCAAGGGCGACGTGCGTTTCCGTCAGGAAAACGTTCACAACGATGGCGTTTCCAACAACAAGGACCAGGACCGTCAGCGCATTCGTGCCCGCCTGGGTGCCTACACCGAAATCAACCCGCAGGTTGATACCGGTATCCGTATCGCCACCGGCAACAACGATGACCCGCGTTCCACCAACCAGAGCCTGGACAACTACTTCGACAAGAAGCAGATCTGGCTGGATCAGGGTTACGTCGACTACCACCCCGACGCGATCAAGAACCTGCACATCGTTGGCGGCAAGATGCCTCAGCAATGGGTGAGCATGGGCGACATCATCTGGGATAGCGACATCAGCCCGGAAGGTCTGTCCGTTTCCTACAAGTACCCATTGAGCGGCAGCACCGAGCTTTTCGGCAGCGCCGGTCACTACACCCTCAAGGACAACGTCGACGGCGACGGCGTGCAGTTCAAGCACGACCTGCGTCTGTACGCCGGTCAGTTGGGCGCGCGCTTTGCGATCACCGACAACCTGAAAATGACTTTGGGCGGCAGCGTCTACGGTTACGACAACGATGACGACATCACCCCGGTTGCCGGCGTGATCCCAGGTCAACTGGCCATCAACGGCAACAGCCCGAACGAACAGTTCAAGCTGTACGAAGGCTTCGGTCAGCTCGACGTCGGCGGCCTGCCGCTGCCGCTGTCGTTCTACGGTCAGTACGTGAACAACAAAGACGCCAGCAACGATCAGGACACTGCCTGGCTGTTCGGTGTGAAAACCAAGGTTTACGGCTTCGGCGTGGACTACAACTATCGTGACGTGCAGCGTAACTCGGTGGTGGGTGCCTTCACCGACTCCGACTTCGCCAACGGCTTCACCGGTTCGCGCGGCAGCAAGTTGAAAGTCAGCTACGAGCTGGACAAGAACTTCACCCTGGGTGCGACCTACTTCATGGCGGATTCCGACTACACCAACGCCACACTCAGGGACTCGAAAATCGACACCCTGCAACTGGATGCCGAAGCGAAGTTCTAAACAAGCAGCAAGAGGCAGCGGCAAACTTCAAGCTGCAAGTTGAAGAGTCACGCGCACAACTTGCGGTTTGCGGCTCAGAGCTGCTTCTGTACAGCCTCGCGTTGATCTGACGGTCCCCATCATCCGTCCGACAGATCAACGCGAGGCTGTTTTTTTCTCCCCGCGATACTTCCCCGATCAAGGGTCTCAGACGCGCGCCTGACTCTTGCTCCAGTCGGTCAACAGGCTGTACGCCACCGCCAGCAATGTCGGCCCGATGAACAGGCCGATGAAACCAAACGCAATCAGCCCGCCGAACACTCCCAGCAGCACGATCACCAACGGCAGATTCCCGCCACGGCTGATCAGGTAAGGCTTGAGCACGTTGTCCACGCCACTGATGATGAAGGTGCCCCAGATGCCGAGGAAAATCGCCATCCCGTAATCACCTTTCCAGGCCAGCCAGGCCGTGGCCGGAATCCACACCAGTGGTGGGCCCATGGGAATCAGGCTGAGCAGGAAGGTCACGATGCCGAGCACCAAAGCTCCCGGTACGCCGGCAATCAGGAATCCGATCAACGCCAGAATCGCCTGGGCGGCAGCCGTACCGATCACACCGTTCACCACCCGCTGCACCGTGCCCGCCACCAGCTCGATGTAATAGCCGGCGCGATCACCGATTAGGCGCTCCAGCAGGCTGTGGACGAAAGCTGCCAGCCGCGGCCCGTCGCGATAGAAAAAGAATACGAAGACAATGCTCAGCGTCAGCTCGAGCACGCCGCCACCAATCTGCGCACTGCGCGCCAGCAGCCAGTTACCGACTTGCCCGAAATAGGGTTTGAGCGAGACCATCATGGCCGCACCCTGCTGGTCGATGCTGTTCCAGATTTCCACCAGGCGCCCGCCTACCAGCGGAATGCCGCCCAGCCATGAGGGAGCTTCCGGCAGGCCATCCATCTGCACATCCTTGATGAACGCCGTGGCATCACGCACATGATCGGCCAGGTTGAATCCCAGCCAGACCAGAGGCGCCGCCACCAACACCATCCAGCCCACGGTCAACAGCGCAGCGGCCAGTGATTCGCGGCCATTGAGCCAGCGGGTCAGCAGGACCATCAGCGGCCAACTGGCGAACGCCAGCACCGCGCCCCAGAACAACGCCGACCAGAACGGCGCCATCACCCAGACACTCGCCCCGAACAGCACCAACAGCAGAATCTGCACCAGCATTCGATCGTTATTGATCATCCATGCCTCTATAAAGATGGCCCCTGGAAAGATGGCCCTGAAAAAAGTGTCCTGAAAGAAGGACCTGAAGAAGCGGGAGAGAATTCCGTCCGCAAAAGAATAGGCGAACGCGCGGAACGCGTTCGCCTTTTGAGCTTATCGCAGCAGCTGAACGTGCAGGCCAGAGCCTTCGACGCTACCGGTTTCCATCCGCGCCGCACGCACGCCCTGCCCGATCAGCGCCTGGCGCCAGGCTTCGGCATTCGGTCCGGAAATACTGACCCGCAAGGTGGCGTCAAGGTTCAGACCACGGGAAATCAGGCGTAGCCAGTTTTCATCCGATGCGTCGGTGAGTGTGGGGAAGTCCAGTTCGCCGGTGCTTTTGAGTTCACGCAGCAACGTGGCGGAGGTGGGTCGCAAATCGCCCAAAGGGGCCGCGGCCTCGAACTGTTCGACATGCAGATAGGCTTTGCGATTGCCACGAGTGATGCTGTAGAGCGCCACCAGGGTGTTGTCCTTCGGCGCCGCCAGCCGCAACAACAGGTAAGCCTGTTCGTTATCGGAGCCGTAGAGCTTGGCGTTACCGAACACCTCGTTGGCCCACAGGCTGCTCTCGCCACAGTCGCGAGCCTGGCACCAGAACAGCAACTGCGCGTCCTGCTTCTGCAAGGCTTCGCGGGCGGCGGTGAAGGCGTCGAGGGCGGAATGTTCCGGCGGCAGCTCGTAGGTCACCGCCGTGGCGTTGCCCCGGGCGTTGACCTGGCCGTCGAAACGCAACTGGCCGCTGATCTTGCGGATCGAACCGAGGGGATAGATTCGCTCCAGTTCCACCGCCGGGCGATAGTCGACGATCTGTGCATCGACCATGCGCGGGACGATCGGCAGATCCTGACTGCCCGGAACATCGGCGGCAAACGACAAGGAACTGAAACCGAGCAGGGCCAGCAGACTGAGAGTTCGCATAGGCAGACTCACCGGATCAGCATGGCTTGGAAACGCTTGACGGCAGTCGCGTCATCGAGAAAGCGCCCCCGGCAGGGCAGGCACGCAATTGAAGCCTTTTGGTCATTCGGCGGCGCAACGGTGAATAGATCCATCATGGTTGTCTCCCATTTCAACCCGCCCAGCCTCGGCAGTTGCCCCGCGCAAGTCAAGGAACGGCGAAGAACCGATTGAAACAGTCTGCGACAAGATCGGCGCCGTGTTCGTCATTCAAGTGCAAATGATGGCCGCCTGGCAGCTGCTCACGGCTAAAGGGTAGACGCTCCAGCAACTCGAGATGTTTGGCGAGCATGCCGTCTGCCGCGACCACCAGTTTGGCCGGGCAAGCGATGCGCTGGACGAAAGCCATGGCCTGCTCGGTGGTCAGACGCAGAGGCGATGGCAGGGTCAGACGGTTGTCGGTACGCCAGGTGTAACCGCCGGGCACCGGCATCAAGCCACGCTGCGCCAGCAGTTCGGCGGCTTCGCGACTGACCGCCACCAGGCCTTTCATTCTGGCCTCGATAGCCCGATCCAGGGTGTTGTAGACCGGCTTGCGCTTGTCCCGCAGATCCAGTTGCGCCTGTAAGGCCATGCCCATGCGTTCCGCGGCATTTTCGCCTTTGTCTGTAGGAGGAATCACTCCATCGATCAACGCCAGATGGGTGACACGCTCGGGAAACGAGCCGGCGATGATCAGCGAGGCAATCGCCCCCATGGAGTGCCCCAACAGCGCAAATCGCTTGAGCCCCAGCTGTTCGGCGACTTGCAGCACATCGTGAGCGTAATCCCACATGGCATAGCCGGCACCGACCGGGCGATGCCCCGAGTGACCGTGACCGGCCATGTCCAGGGCAATGATGCGCAGGCCTTTGAGCTTCGGCGCCAGCCGGGCGAAGCTGTTGGCGTTGTCCAGCCAGCCATGCAGGGCGATCACCGGCAAACCGTCTTCGGGGCCGAACAGGTGGGCGGCCAGTTCGATATGCGGCAGGCTCAGGCGGACTTCTTCGACGACATGACTCATGCGCAATCCTGTTGGCGACCGCCCCAGCGGCTGAACAGCTTCTTCAGCATCTCGGCCGTGTCCTGTGGGCGTTCGAGGGGAAACATATGGCCGCCGGGCATGGACAGGGATTCGCCCTGTGGCAGGCGCCCCACTCCACTTGCGTGATGACGCATCACCACCCGGCTCTTGTGTCCGCGCACCACCGCCAGCGGTACTTTCAACTGTCTTGTGCGTCCTGGGCTGGTGTGGGGCACGCCACGGTAGATGCTGATTTCCGTGGCCGGATCGAAGCGCAGGCGCAGCTTGTCACCGACCTGCTGCAAACCGTGCTGCAGGTAGGCATCGAAACAGTCCGGATCGAAGCTGCGAAACAGGGTCTTGCCGGCGAAATAACGACGGGCGCTGTCGAGATCGGCGAACTCTTCGCGCCTGCCCAGCGTACGGCCAGCCGGGGTCAATTTATCGATGAATCCGAAGCGCTTGGCCGCGCGGATAACCCATTGATCGGCGCGGGTCAGTACCGGCGAATCGAGCATGACCACCCCGCGATAAAGCTCTGGGCAACGCAGTGCCGCATGCAGGTGCAGTACGCCACCGAATGAATGACCGACGCCCCACACCGGCTGCGCTTGCTGGCGCAAATGGTGAATCAGCTCATCCACCAGGTTGTACCAGTTGTCGTCCGCCGGAAAGCGCGGGTCATGGGCATGTTGCTCCAGATGCGTCACCTGATACTCGGGCGCCAGCGCCGCGAACAATTTGCCATAGGTGCCCGAGGGGAAACCGTTGGCGTGGGCGAAAAATATCTGTTGCGACATAACCGGCAAATCCATAGCGAGAACAGGCGTTGATTGTCGGCAAGACCACGCCTTGCGGCAATGACCGTAACTGACAGGAATAATGACAGTCCCGCCATGGTGATAAGGGCTGCTCGCTTAGCGCGCCGGCGGATTCTCGCCCAGCGGCACCACCGCCATGGTCAGACGCGATACGCAACTGGCCTTGCCCTCATCGCTGGTCAGGCGAATGTCCCAGACGTGGGTGGTGCGGCCAATGTGAATCGGTTTGGCCACCGCCGTCACACGGCCGCTGCGCAGACCGCGCAAATGGTTGGCGTTGATTTCCAGGCCCACGCAGTAAAACTTGCTGGCGTCGATGCACAGGTAGCTGGCCATGGAGCCGACGCTTTCAGCCAGCACCACCGACGCGCCGCCATGCAGAAGGCCGTAAGGTTGATGGGTGCGGTGGTCGATGACCATGCTCGCGGTCAGAGACTCGTCATCGAAGGATTCGAAGCGAATATCCAGTACTTCGCCGATGGTGTTTTTCTGGATCGCGTTCAACTGTTCGATGTTGGGAGTGGTACGCCACAGGCTCATCGCGGATTTCCTTGTTGGTTTTGTTCGTGGCTCAATCCTGCCACAGCACCGCTTCGTTGCGCTCGCTCCATTCTTCGAAGCGCGCTCCGTAGGTGGCTTCGATCACGTTGCGTTTGATTTTCAGCGTGGGTGTGAGAAAACCGTTTTCCACGGCCCAGCTGTCCTTGACCACCACCAGCTGGCGCAGGCGCTCATGTTTGTCGAGGGCGGTATTGACCTCCTCCAGCAGCTTTTCCAGGCTTGAATGCAGCCCGGCCCGCGCCTCCTGCTGCCCCACCGCCGACAGCACACACAAGCCCAGCGGTGCGCTCAAGCCATCCCCCACGACGCACACCTGTTCGATGCGCGAATGCACCGCCAGGCGATTCTCGATGGGCGCCGGGGCCACGTACTTGCCTTTGCTGGTCTTGAAGATTTCCTTCAAACGCCCGGTCAGGCGCAGATTTCCTTCGGCGTCCTCCTCACCTTTGTCTCCGGTACGCAGGAAGCCATCCGGGGTGATGGTCTCAGCGGTTTTCTGCGGTTCCTTGAAATAGCCGAGCATGGTCGCACCGCTGCGCACCAGGACTTCGCCGGACTCGTCGATCCGCACCTCGACTTCCGGGCAAGGCTTGCCGATCCAGCCGGATTTGTACTGGCCCGCCAGGCAGATATGCGAATAGCCGCAGCTTTCGGTCATGCCGTAGACCTCCAGCACGTCCAGCCCGAGCTTGCGATACCACATCAGCAAACTCAGCGGCACCGGCGCCGCGCCGGACAAGGCCACGCGTAAGGCATCCAGTCCCAGCCCGGCCAACACTTTGTGGCCGACGCGTTTGCCGATGATCGGCAGGCTCAGGAGGAAATCGAGGCGTTTTTCCGGAATCTTGCTGTACACGCCCATCTGGAACTTCGTCCAGATCCGCGGCACACCGAACAATGCCGTCGGCCGTGCTCGGCGTAGATCAGTGAGAAAGGTGTCGAGGCTTTCGGCAAAGAATACGGTCTGTCCGGTATAAATCGCCGCCAGTTCGACGAACATCCGCTCGGCGACGTGGCACAGCGGCAGGTAGGAAAGTAGCCGGTCCGACTCGTTCAGACCGAACAATTGCGTGCCGCGGGAGGTGGCGAACCCCAGGTTGCCGAAGCTGTGCATCACCCCTTTGGGCATGCCAGTGGTGCCGGAGGTGTAGATGATGGTCGCCAACTGATCGGCGTGAGGCTTGGGATCGTCCTGGATGGGCGTACTGCGTTGCAGGTCGTCCCAGCTGAAATCGAATTCACCGGCTGGATGCAGAGGCAGACTGATGGTCAGCAGATCCGGGCTGACCCCACGGGACATGCCCGGCCAGTCATCGAGCTTGCCGATGAAGGCCAGCGCCGCTTCCGAGTGATCCAGCACCTGGGCCACGGACTCGGCCGTGAGGTTCGGGTACAGCGGCACCGAAACGTGCCCCGCCATCCAGATCGCCAGGTCGGCGATGATCCAGTGGGCGCAGTTTTTCGAGATCAGGGCGATATGGCTGCCTTGGGGCAATTCGCGGGACCGCAACCAGTGCGCCGCACAGCGGGCCTGATGGCCGACGTCGGCCCAGGTCAGAGTATCGACCTGGCCACCACCGATGGGCTGGACCATGAAGCGTTGACGGGGGTGTCGGGCTTCACGCTCGTAGAACACGTCCAGCGGCAAACGAAAAGCAGCAGACATGCGACTCGCTCCTTTGTTTTTGTTGTGGAGCAAGCGTAGTCAACCAAGCAAGTGCTTGGTTGATAATTTCAGAGAATTTTTTCAGCCATTAAACAATCACCCACCCCCTGTAGGAGCGAGGCTTGCCCGCGAAGAGGCTTTCGAAATCGCCAAAAGC
>NZ_JBSVXG010000016.1:0-57188 GCF_054070595.1 Pseudomonas sp. SDO55104_S430
TGAGCTAACCGATACTAATTGCCCGTGAGGCTTGACCATATAACACCCAAGCAATCTGCTACTCCGAGTTGAAAGACGAAAGAGACCAGATTGCGGTGGTGAAGACGAAACGAACCGAAAGTTCGAGAGCAACCCACAAACATCACATACCCGATTCGCTGCAACGTCGAAAGACGCTACAGCTCAAGAATTTCTTGACGACCATAGAGCATTGGAACCACCTGATCCCATCCCGAACTCAGCAGTGAAACGATGCATCGCCGATGGTAGTGTGGGGTTTCCCCATGTGAGAGTAGGTCATCGTCAAGATTAAATTCCGAAACCCCAATTGCGAAAGCAGTTGGGGTTTTGTTTTTGCGCGCGGAAAAGTTCGTTGCGCCACATTTCTATGCAATAGCTCCGAGCGTGGCTATCATGCGGGCCTCATGGTGAGGCGAGACTTGCATGCTGACGTTGTTAAAGCTTCTTAAGGATGGTCGATTTCACTCGGGTCAAGCTCTGGGTTCTGCCTTGGGTGTCAGTCGCAGTGCTGTATGGAAGCAGCTTCAACAGCTAGAGGCTGAGCTGGGGCTGACCATTCACAAAGTGCGAGGGCGTGGCTATCAATTGTCTGCGCCGCTGACGCTACTTGATTCTGCAGAAATCAAGAAAATGCCGCCGTACCGCGATTGGCCTGTGCTGGTCTTCGACTCAATCGATTCCACGAACGCTGAAGCCCTGCGGGCGATCGAGCGGCTTCAGCCTGCGCCATTTCTGGTGCTCGCTGAGCGGCAGACAGCTGGGCGCGGACGGCGTGGTCGGAAGTGGGTAAGTCCGTTCGCGGAAAACGTCTACTACAGCCTGGTGCTTCGTATTGATGGTGGGATGCGCCAGCTGGAAGGCCTGAGCCTCGTTGTTGGGCTCGCCGTTATGCATTCTCTGCGTGAGCTTGGTGTTCCTGGTGTGGGCTTGAAGTGGCCTAACGATGTCTTGGTCGGCCAGAAAAAAATTGCAGGGATATTGCTTGAGTTGGTTGGCGATCCTGCTGATGTGTGTCACGTGGTGCTGGGTGTCGGTATAAATGTGAACATGCAGATGACTGATGAGGTTGATCAGCAGTGGACCTCTATGCGCTTGGAAGCCAGCAGGGCCTTCGATCGTAATCGTTTGGTTGCGGAGCTGGGGGGGATGCTTCAGAAATACCTCGAACGGCATCGGGTTGGCGGTTTTGCAGCAGTCCAGGCTGAGTGGGAGCAAAACCATCTATGGCAGGGGCGCGCGGTGTCGCTAATCGCGGGTGCCAACCAGATCGATGGTGAAGTATTAGGTATCGATAGTCAGGGCGCCTTGCGTCTGAAGGTGGGTGGTGTGGAAAAGGTCTTCAGTGGCGGCGAGCTCAGCTTGAGGTTGCGCAATGATTCTTGAGCTTGACTGTGGAAACAGCTTTATCAAGTGGCGTGTACTCGGCGCGAATGCCTGCCTGCTGGTGGGGGAGGGTGTTGCCGATTCTGATCATGCGTTGATTGACGGTTTGAATGCGCTGGATGGGTTGTCCTTGAAGTTTTGTCGGCTGGTGAGTGTCCGCACTGCCGAGGAAACCGGTGTGTTGATCGCATTATTGAAGACATCCTTTGATGTTTCGGTGGTTTGTGCCACTCCGGCGCAGGAAATGTCCGGCGTTCGCAATGGTTACGAAGAATTTGAGCGGTTGGGACTTGATCGCTGGCTCGCCTTGTTGGGGGGGTATCACCTGGCTGCGGGCGCGTGCCTTGTATTGGATTTTGGTACGGCAGTTACAGCGGATTTCGTTGCTGCGGATGGCGAGCATCTTGGTGGGTTCATTTGTCCGGGGATGCCGTTGATGCGTAACCAGCTCCGTACCCATACCCGGAAAATTCGCTATGGCGACGCTGCGGCTGAACGTGCGTTGGAGAACCTTATCCCGGGGCGTACGACGGTTGAGGCGGTCGAGCGCGGTTGTCTGCTGATGTTGCGAGGTTTCGTTCTCACTCAGCTTGAATTGGCGCGCGACTATTGGGGGCAAGACTTCACGGTCTTTCTTACGGGTGGGGATGCAGTCCAGGTCTCGGAGATGGTGCCGCAGGCCAAGGTGGTTCCGGATCTGGTATTTGTTGGTTTGGCCATGGCTTGTCCCTTGCCCTGAGGTCTTTATGCGCTGGTTGTTTTTACTGCTGCTTGTTCTGAACGTCTTTTACTACATCTGGCATCAGCAAGAGGCTCCTTTGCGGGCAAAGGACGTAACGCCTCTGAGTTTATATAAAGGAGGGCAGCAGGATATTCGGCTTTTGAGTGAGGCGCCTGACGCAGCCAGGGACAAGGGCAAGGTGGTTCAGGCTGATGGCGGTTGTCTCTACTTGGGTGGTTTTGCTCGGCAGGACGTAGCTCAGGGGCTTGAGCGCAGGTTGACGGGTATGGAAGTCAAGTTTCAAAGTTTGCCCAGGGCGAGCTCGGAAAACGCGTCGTACTGGGTGCGTGTTGCCCCGGAAAGCAGGCGTTGGCTGGATGACCTGCAGCTGATAAACCTTTCTAAAGAATTCAATGAGTTAAAACATAAAATAATGCCTTGCGAGGGGGTTGCGCCTTCCGAATAGTTTGCATAGAATGGCGCCCGCTCCACAGCGAAGACCTAAAGCGGTAAGCGATGTGAAGCGAAGTCAAAGCAGCTAACCTCAAGATTTTAATGAGAAAATGCTTGACAGAAGGCTGGCATAGTATAGAATGCCGGCTCGCTTAGGAGGGGTTCCCGAGCGGCCAAAGGGATCAGACTGTAAATCTGACGTCTACGACTTCGAAGGTTCGAATCCTTCCCCCTCCACCATTTTAGCGAGAGCTGCAAGCCTCGCGGGTATAGTTTAGTGGTAGAACCTCAGCCTTCCAAGCTGATGATGCGGGTTCGATTCCCGCTACCCGCTCCAAGTTTGCAGGTTTTGCATAGTGTTACGCTCTTGTAGCTCAGTTGGTAGAGCACACCCTTGGTAAGGGTGAGGTCAGCGGTTCAAATCCGCTCAAGAGCTCCATATAACAAGGCAGATATGAAAATATCTGCCTTTGTTTTAATGGCCTGCAGTGGTTGTGTTGGGTTTGGTGGTGTTGTATTGCTGGCTTCCTGTCTAGACCGGGTCATTGATTAAGCTGTTGTAAAGTCTCCTTCAGGTCAGCATAATGGTCGGCCTGATTTTGTTTTAGGTCAGTAGCTCAATTGGCAGAGCGACGGTCTCCAAAACCGTAGGTTGGGGGTTCGATTCCCTCCTGACCTGCCAGATTCACCAGGTGTGTCTGGCTTTCTTTTCACAGGATCTTCATAGATGACTCCTAAAGCTGAAGCTCAAGGCTCTCGCTTCGATCTGCTCAAGTGGCTAGTGGTAGTCGCTTTGGTGGTTGTTGGCGTTGTTGGCAATCAGTACTTCTCTGCTTCGCCGATCCTGTACCGTGTGCTTGCTTTGCTCGTGATTGCTGCTGTGGCTGCGTTTGTGGGTCTGCAGACAGTCAAGGGTAAGTCTTTCTTTGTTCTGGTGAAGGAAGCGCGCACCGAAATTCGTAAAGTCGTATGGCCAACTCGTCAGGAAACCACTCAGACCACGTTGATAGTTGTGGCTGTTGTTCTGGTTATGGCGTTGCTGTTGTGGGGTCTTGATTCCCTGCTCGGCTGGCTTGTTTCCTTGATTGTCGGTTAAGGGTGTCCCGTGGCTAAGCGTTGGTATGTTGTTCATGCTTACTCGGGTTACGAGAAGCACGTAATGCGTTCGTTGATCGAGCGTGTAAAGCTGGCTGGCATGGAAGATGGCTTCGGCGAAATTCTGGTCCCCACTGAAGAAGTGGTTGAGATGCGGAATGGTCAGAAGCGCAAAAGCGAGCGCAAATTCTTTCCAGGCTATGTGCTGGTCCAGATGGATATGAATGAGGGTACTTGGCACTTGGTCAAGGATACTCCTCGTGTCATGGGTTTCATCGGTGGAACTGCTGATAAGCCTGCGCCGATTACCGACAAAGAAGCGGAAGCAATTCTGCGTCGCGTGGCTGATGGTAGCGATAAGCCGAAGCCTAAGACTCTGTTTGAGCCGGGTGAGACTGTTCGTGTCAATGACGGTCCGTTCGCTGACTTTAACGGCGTTGTTGAAGAAGTTAACTACGAAAAGAGCCGTATCCAAGTGGCAGTGCTCATTTTCGGTCGCTCTACTCCGGTAGAGTTGGAGTTCAGCCAGGTCGAAAAGGTCTAGTTGAGCAAGCATCCCAACCCCGCAGCCGTAGGCTGTGGGGTTTTGTCGTCACTGGGATAAACGCGCAAGCAACCGGGGAGCCTTTCGAGGCGTTTGAACCCGTAATTGGAGTGCCTCATGGCCAAGAAGATTACCGCTTACATCAAGCTGCAAGTGAAGGCCGCTCAGGCTAACCCAAGCCCACCTGTTGGTCCTGCTCTGGGTCAGCACGGCGTGAACATTATGGAGTTCTGCAAGGCTTTCAACGCCCGTACTCAGGGTCTTGAGCCAGGTCTGCCGACTCCAGTGATCATCACTGTTTACAGCGACCGTAGCTTCACATTCGAAACCAAATCCACCCCTGCTTCGGTTCTGCTGAAGAAGGCGGCAGGTCTGACCAGCGGTTCCGCTCGTCCGAACACCGTTAAGGTTGGCACCGTAACTCGTGCTCAGCTGGAAGAAATCGCGAAAACCAAAAACGCGGATCTGACTGCAGCTGATATGGAAGCAGCCGTGCGTACTATCGCCGGTTCTGCTCGTAGCATGGGCCTTAACGTGGAGGGTGTGTAATGGCTAAGCTGACCAAGCGTCAAAAGGCTATCGCCGGCAAAATCGAAGCAGGCAAGTCCTACAACATTGTAGACGCCGCTGCACTGCTGGCCGAGCTGTCGACTGTCAAGTTCAGCGAGTCGTTCGACGTTGCTGTAAACCTGGGTGTTGACCCACGTAAATCCGACCAGGTCGTTCGTAGCGCTACCGTGCTGCCGCACGGCACTGGCAAGACCGTTCGCGTTGCTGTGTTCACCCAGGGTCCAGCTGCTGAGGCCGCTCTGGCTGCCGGCGCTGACCGTGTAGGTATGGACGAACTGGCTGCCGAAATGAAAGGCGGCGACCTGAACTATGACGTAGTGATTGCATCTCCTGATGCAATGCGCGTTGTAGGTCAGTTGGGTCAGATCCTCGGTCCACGTGGTCTGATGCCTAACCCTAAAGTCGGCACCGTAACTCCAGACGTAGCTACCGCGGTTAAAAACGCCAAGGCTGGTCAGGTTCGTTATCGCACCGACAAAAACGGCATCATCCACACTTCCGTTGGCAAGATCGGCTTCGATGCCGTCAAGCTGAAGGAAAACGTTGAAGCCCTGATCGCTGACCTGAAGCGTATCAAGCCAGCTTCTTCGAAAGGTATCTACGTCAAGCGCGTAACCCTGAGCACCACTATGGGCCCAGGTCTGGTCATCGATCAGAGCTCGCTGGACGCGTAAGACGCGAATTGGCGCAAGAGATTGCGCCAATTGAAAAATTGGGGTCCCTGCCTGGCGGGGGCTGTCCAAGACCGTAGGCGACGAAAGTCTTAAACCACAAGCCTACGCAGATGGTGCTCCCGGTTCCTTACCGAATCAGACACCAAAACGACATCCGGTTTCGACTGGATGAAACGGTAACAAGCAGGAGTTAAACCCGTGGCAATTAAACTCGAAGACAAGAAGGCCATCGTCGCTGAAGTCAACGAGGCTGCCAAAGTCGCTCTGTCCGCTGTCGTGGCCGATGCCCGTGGCGTAACAGTAGGCGCAATGACCGGACTCCGTAAAGAGGCTCGTGAAGCTGGCGTTTACGTACGTGTCGTACGTAACACCCTGCTCAAGCGCGCTGTTGATGGCACTGAGTTCAGTGTTCTCAACGACGTGTTCACCGGCCCTACCCTGATCGCTTTCTCCAACGAACACCCGGGCGCTGCTGCTCGTCTGTTCAAAGAGTTCGCCAAGGGTCAGGACAAGTTCGAGATCAAGGCAGCTGCGTTTGATGGCAAGTTCCTTGCCGCTAACCAGATCGACGTGTTGGCTACTTTGCCGACCCGCGACGAAGCTATTGCGAAACTGATGAGCGTGATCCAAGGCGCTACCAGCAAGCTGGCTCGTACCCTGGCAGCCGTTCGCGACCAGAAAGAAGCTGCTGCAGCCTAAGGCGCAGTCGAATCTTTCAAAATCATATGTTTAATTTGATGGCTGCGTAGGCTGTCACCCCAATACAGGATTCAAGTCATGTCTCTGACTAACGAACAAATCATCGAAGCAATCGGCCAGAAAACCGTTCTGGAAGTTGTTGAGCTGATCAAAGCAATGGAAGAAACCTTCGGCGTGACCGCTGCTGTTGCTGCTGCTGGTCCAGCTGCTGCTGCCGCTGTTGTTGAAGAGCAAACCGAGTTCAACGTTGTTCTGGTTGAAGCCGGCGAGAAGAAAGTAAACGTGATCAAGGCAGTTCGTGAACTGACCGGTCTGGGCCTGAAAGAAGCCAAAGAGAAAGTCGACGGCGCTCCTCAGGTTGTAGCTGAAGGCGTTTCGAAAGAAGCTGCTGAAGACGCTAAGAAGAAGCTGGAAGAAGCAGGCGCTAAAGTCGAGCTGAAGTAAGCATCGACTTTGCTCCTCCAGCCCGAGCGTCAAGCGAAAGGCTGATGGCTGGTGGCTTTTGCCACCGGCCTTTTTCCGTTATTGGCGCTCGACTGGGTCGGCGCCTATAACGAGCTGTACCACCCGATGCGGTGGCGCAAACCATGGGGTTTGCACGATTTTCTGGCTACTCCCGTCGGGAGGGCCAAACAAGCAGGTGACCAAGCTGGGGAACGCTGATGGCTTACTCATACACTGAGAAAAAACGTATCCGCAAGGACTTTAGCAAGTTGCCGGACGTCATGGATGTGCCTTACCTCCTGGCCATCCAGCTGGATTCGTATCGTGAATTCTTGCAAGCGGGAGCGACTAAAGATCAGTTCCGCGACGTGGGCCTGCATGCGGCCTTCAAATCCGTTTTCCCGATCATCAGCTACTCCGGCAATGCTGCGCTGGAGTACGTCGGTTATCGTCTGGGCGAACCGGCATTTGATGTCAAAGAATGCGTATTGCGCGGTGTAACTTACGCCGTACCTTTGCGGGTAAAAGTGCGCCTGATCATTTTCGACAAAGAATCGTCGAACAAAGCGATCAAGGACATCAAAGAGCAAGAAGTCTACATGGGTGAAATCCCCCTGATGACTGAAAACGGTACCTTCGTAATCAACGGTACCGAGCGTGTGATCGTTTCCCAGCTGCACCGTTCTCCGGGTGTGTTCTTCGACCACGACCGTGGCAAGACGCACAGCTCCGGTAAGCTGCTGTACTCCGCGCGCATCATTCCTTACCGCGGTTCGTGGCTGGACTTCGAGTTCGACCCGAAAGACTGCGTATTCGTGCGTATCGACCGTCGTCGCAAGCTGCCTGCATCGGTATTGCTGCGCGCGCTCGGCTACACCACTGAAGAAGTGCTGGACGCGTTCTACACCACCAACGTATTCCACCTGAGCGGCGAAACGCTCAGCCTGGAGCTGGTGCCTTCCCGCCTGCGTGGCGAAGTTGCTGTTCTGGACATCCAGGATGCCAGCGGCAAAGTCATCGTTGAGCAGGGTCGTCGTATTACCGCGCGCCACATCAACCAGATCGAAAAAGCCGGCATCAAGATGCTGGACGTGCCTCTGGACTACGTCCTGGGTCGTACTACCGCCAAGGCGATCGTGCACCCGGCAACCGGCGAAATCCTGGCTGAGTGCAATACCGAGCTGAGCACCGAGATCCTGGCAAAAATCGCCAAGGCTCAGGTCGTTCGCGTCGAGACGCTGTACACCAACGACATCGACTGCGGTCCGTTCATCTCCGATACGCTGAAGATCGACTCCACCAGCAACCAATTGGAAGCGCTGGTCGAGATCTATCGCATGATGCGTCCAGGCGAGCCGCCAACCAAAGACGCTGCCGAAACCCTGTTCAACAACCTGTTCTTCAGTCCTGAGCGCTATGACCTGTCCGCGGTCGGCCGGATGAAGTTCAACCGTCGTATCGGTCGTACCGAAATCGAAGGTTCGGGCGTGCTGTGCAAGGAAGACATCGTCGCGGTACTGAAGACTCTGGTCGACATCCGTAACGGTAAAGGCATCGTCGATGACATCGACCACCTGGGTAACCGTCGTGTTCGCTGTGTGGGCGAGATGGCCGAGAACCAGTTCCGCGTTGGCCTGGTGCGTGTTGAGCGTGCGGTCAAAGAGCGTCTGTCGATGGCAGAAAGCGAAGGCCTGATGCCGCAAGACCTGATCAATGCCAAGCCAGTGGCTGCGGCGGTCAAAGAGTTCTTCGGTTCCAGCCAGCTGTCCCAGTTCATGGACCAGAACAACCCGCTGTCCGAGATTACCCACAAGCGTCGTGTTTCCGCACTCGGCCCAGGTGGTTTGACTCGTGAGCGCGCCGGCTTTGAAGTTCGTGACGTACACCCGACTCACTACGGTCGCGTATGCCCGATTGAAACGCCGGAAGGTCCGAACATCGGTCTGATCAACTCGCTGGCTGCGTATGCGCGCACCAACCAGTACGGCTTCCTCGAGAGCCCGTACCGCGTGGTGAAAGACGCTCTGGTCACTGACGACATCGTATTCCTGTCCGCCATCGAAGAAGCTGATCACGTGATCGCTCAGGCTTCGGCCACGATGAACGAGAAGAAGTACCTGGTCGATGAGCTGGTAGCCGTTCGTCACCTGAACGAGTTCACCGTCAAGGCGCCAGAAGACGTCACCTTGATGGACGTATCGCCGAAGCAGGTAGTCTCGGTTGCAGCGTCGCTGATCCCGTTCCTCGAGCACGACGACGCCAACCGTGCGTTGATGGGTTCGAACATGCAGCGTCAAGCTGTGCCAACCCTGCGTGCTGACAAGCCGCTGGTAGGTACCGGTATGGAGCGTAACGTGGCTCGCGACTCCGGCGTTTGCGTCGTGGCTCGTCGTGGCGGCGTGATCGACTCTGTCGACGCCAGCCGTATTGTTGTTCGTGTTGCAGATGACGAAGTTGAAACCGGTGAAGCCGGTGTGGACATCTACAACCTGACCAAATACACCCGCTCCAACCAGAACACCTGCATCAACCAGCGTCCGCTGGTGCGTAAAGGTGATCGGGTTCAGCGCAGCGACATCATGGCCGACGGTCCGTCCACCGACATGGGTGAACTGGCTCTGGGTCAGAACATGCGCATCGCGTTCATGGCATGGAACGGCTTCAACTTCGAAGACTCCATCTGCCTGTCCGAGCGTGTGGTTCAGGAAGACCGTTTCACCACGATCCACATTCAGGAACTGACCTGTGTGGCGCGTGACACCAAGCTTGGCCCAGAGGAAATCACTGCGGACATCCCGAACGTGGGTGAGGCTGCACTGAACAAGCTGGACGAAGCCGGTATCGTTTACGTTGGCGCCGAAGTTGGCCCGGGCGACATCCTGGTTGGTAAGGTCACTCCGAAAGGCGAGACCCAACTGACTCCGGAAGAAAAACTGCTGCGCGCGATCTTCGGTGAGAAGGCCAGCGACGTTAAAGACACTTCCCTGCGCGTGCCAACCGGTACCAAGGGTACTGTCATCGACGTTCAGGTCTTCACCCGCGATGGCGTTGAGCGCGACAGCCGTGCCCTGTCCATCGAGAAGAGCCAGCTCGACGAGATCCGCAAGGACCTGAACGAAGAGTTCCGTATCGTTGAAGGCGCTACCTTCGAACGTCTGCGTTCCGCTCTGGTCGGCCACGTAGCCGAAGGCGGCGCGGGTCTGAAGAAAGGTCAGGTCATCTCTGATGAAGTCCTCGACGGTCTTGAGCATGGTCAGTGGTTCAAACTGCGCATGGCTGAAGATGCTCTGAACGAGCAGCTCGAGAAGGCTCAGGCCTACATCGTTGATCGCCGCCGTCTGCTGGACGACAAGTTCGAAGACAAGAAGCGCAAACTGCAGCAGGGCGATGACCTGGCTCCAGGCGTGCTGAAAATCGTCAAGGTGTACCTGGCAATCCGTCGTCGCATCCAGCCGGGCGACAAGATGGCCGGTCGTCACGGTAACAAGGGTGTGGTCTCCGTGATCATGCCGGTTGAAGACATGCCGCACGATGCCAACGGCACACCGGTCGATGTGGTCCTCAACCCGTTGGGCGTACCTTCGCGTATGAACGTTGGTCAGATTCTCGAAACCCACCTGGGCCTGGCGGCCAAAGGTCTGGGCGAGAAGATCAACCGCATGGTCGAAGAGCAGCGTAAGGTCGCTGAACTGCGCACCTTCCTGGATGAGATCTACAACCAGATCGGTGGTCGTAACGAAGCGCTGGATACGTTCTCCGACCAGGAAATTCTGGATCTGGCTCAGAACCTGCGCAACGGCGTTCCTATGGCCACTCCGGTATTCGACGGTGCCAAGGAAGTTGAAATCAAGGCCATGCTGAAACTGGCTGATCTGCCAGAAAGCGGCCAGATGCAACTGACCGACGGCCGTACCGGCAACAAGTTCGAGCGCCCGGTTACCGTTGGCTACATGTACATGCTGAAGCTGAACCACTTGGTAGACGACAAGATGCACGCGCGTTCTACCGGTTCGTACAGCCTGGTTACCCAGCAGCCGCTGGGTGGTAAGGCGCAGTTCGGTGGTCAGCGTTTCGGGGAGATGGAGGTCTGGGCACTGGAAGCATACGGTGCTGCATACACTCTGCAAGAAATGCTCACAGTGAAGTCGGACGATGTGAACGGTCGGACCAAGATGTACAAAAACATCGTGGACGGCGATCACCGTATGGAGCCGGGCATGCCCGAGTCCTTCAACGTGTTGATCAAAGAAATTCGTTCCCTCGGCATCGATATCGATCTGGAAACCGAATAACACGTGACGCGAATCGAGAGCGGGGCAGGATTGCCCGCTCTCTGCTCCGCCAGGAGGAAAGGCCTTGAAAGACCTACTGAATTTGCTGAAAAACCAGGGTCAAGTCGAAGAGTTCGATGCCATCCGTATCGGATTGGCATCGCCTGAGATGATCCGTTCGTGGTCGTTCGGTGAAGTTAAAAAGCCGGAAACCATCAACTACCGTACGTTCAAGCCTGAGCGTGACGGTCTGTTCTGCGCCAAGATCTTTGGCCCGGTAAAGGATTACGAGTGCCTGTGCGGTAAGTACAAGCGCTTGAAGCACCGCGGTGTGATCTGCGAGAAGTGCGGCGTTGAAGTTGCACTGGCAAAAGTTCGTCGTGAGCGCATGGCGCACATTGAACTGGCATCGCCGGTTGCCCACATCTGGTTCCTGAAGTCGCTGCCGTCCCGTATCGGCTTGCTGATGGACATGACCCTGCGTGATATCGAGCGCGTTCTCTACTTCGAGAGCTACGTCGTTATCGATCCAGGCATGACCACCCTTGAAAAAGGTCAGCTGCTGAACGACGAGCAGTACTTCGAAGCCCTCGAAGAATTCGGTGACGATTTCGATGCCCGCATGGGTGCCGAAGCTGTCCGCGAACTGCTGCACGCTATCGATCTGGAACACGAGATTGGCCGTCTGCGTGAAGAAATTCCGCAAACCAACTCCGAAACCAAAATCAAGAAGCTGTCCAAGCGTCTGAAGTTGATGGAAGCCTTCCAGGGTTCCGGCAACCTGCCAGAGTGGATGGTGTTGACCGTTCTGCCGGTTCTGCCGCCAGATCTGCGTCCACTGGTCCCACTGGATGGCGGTCGTTTCGCGACTTCCGACCTCAACGATCTGTATCGTCGAGTGATCAACCGTAACAACCGCTTGAAGCGTCTGCTCGATCTGTCCGCTCCGGACATCATCGTGCGCAACGAAAAGCGTATGTTGCAGGAAGCTGTCGACGCACTGCTCGACAACGGTCGTCGTGGCCGCGCTATCACCGGTTCCAACAAGCGTCCTCTGAAATCCCTGGCTGACATGATCAAGGGTAAGCAAGGTCGTTTCCGTCAGAACCTGCTCGGTAAGCGTGTTGACTACTCCGGTCGTTCGGTAATTACCGTAGGTCCGACCCTGCGTCTGCACCAGTGCGGTCTGCCGAAGAAAATGGCTCTCGAGCTGTTCAAGCCGTTCATTTTCGGCAAGCTGGAAATGCGTGGTCTCGCAACCACCATCAAGGCCGCCAAAAAGATGGTCGAGCGCGAGCTGCCGGAAGTTTGGGACGTTCTTGCTGAAGTGATTCGCGAACACCCGGTTCTGCTCAACCGTGCACCGACCCTTCACCGTCTGGGTATCCAGGCGTTTGAACCGGTACTGATCGAAGGTAAGGCTATCCAGCTGCACCCGCTGGTCTGTGCTGCGTACAACGCCGACTTCGACGGCGACCAAATGGCCGTGCACGTACCGCTGACACTGGAAGCCCAGCTGGAAGCGCGTGCGTTGATGATGTCGACCAACAACATTCTGTCGCCAGCCAACGGTGAGCCGATCATCGTTCCGTCGCAGGACGTTGTATTGGGTCTGTACTACATGACTCGTGAAGCGATCAACGCCAAGGGCGAAGGTCGTGTGTTCGCGGATCTGCAGGAAGTTGACCGTGTATTCCGCGCCGGCGAAGCCGCGCTGCACGCGAAAATCAAAGTGCGGATCAACGAAACAGTCAACGATCGTGATGGCGGCAGTGTGACCGGCACCCGTATTGTCGACACCACTGTCGGCCGTGCACTGCTGTTCCAGGTTGTGCCAAAAGGTCTGTCCTTCGACGTCGTCAACCTGCCGATGAAGAAAAAAGCGATCTCCAAGCTGATCAACCAGTGCTACCGCGTGGTTGGTCTGAAAGAGACCGTGATCTTCGCTGACCAGTTGATGTACACCGGTTTTGCCTATTCGACCATTTCCGGCGTTTCCATCGGCGTTAACGACTTCGTTATCCCGGATGAAAAAGCCCGCATCATCGGTACTGCTACCGACGAAGTGAAGGAAATCGAAAGCCAGTACGCTTCCGGCCTGGTAACCCAGGGTGAGAAGTACAACAAGGTTATCGACCTCTGGTCCAAGGCGAACGACGAAGTTTCCAAGGCGATGATGGCCAACCTCTCGAAAGAGAAAGTCATCGACCGTCACGGTGACGAAGTCGATCAGGAATCCTTCAACTCGATGTACATGATGGCCGACTCGGGTGCACGGGGTTCTGCTGCGCAGATCCGTCAGCTCGCCGGTATGCGTGGTCTGATGGCCAAGCCGGACGGTTCCATCATTGAGACGCCGATTACTGCGAACTTCCGTGAAGGTTTGAGCGTACTTCAGTACTTCATCTCCACTCACGGTGCTCGTAAGGGTCTGGCGGATACCGCTTTGAAGACTGCGAACTCCGGTTACCTGACTCGTCGTCTGGTAGACGTGGCGCAGGATCTGGTTGTAACCGAGATCGATTGCGGCACCGAGCAAGGCTTGCTGATGACGCCGCACATTGAAGGCGGTGACGTTGTCGAGCCGTTGGGTGAACGCGTATTGGGTCGTGTCATCGCCCGTGACGTATTCAAGCCGGGTACCGAGGACGTTATCGTTCCTGCCGGCACCCTGGTCGACGAGAAGTGGGTCGAGTTCATCGAGCTGAACAGCATCGACGAAGTGATCGTGCGTTCGCCGATCAGCTGCGAAACTCGCTATGGCATTTGCGCCAAGTGCTATGGCCGTGACCTGGCTCGTGGTCACCAGGTGAACATCGGTGAATCGGTCGGCGTTATCGCTGCCCAGTCCATCGGTGAGCCGGGTACGCAGTTGACCATGCGTACGTTCCACATCGGTGGTGCGGCAAGCCGGACCTCCGCAGCCGACAGCGTTCAGGTGAAAAATGGCGGTACTGTCCGTCTGCACAACCTGAAACACGTTGAGCGTGTCGACGGTCACCTGGTTGCCGTGTCCCGTTCCGGTGAACTGGCGATCGCTGATGACTTCGGTCGTGAGCGTGAGCGTTACAAGCTGCCGTACGGTGCCGTGATTTCGGTTAAAGAGGGTGACAAGGTCGACGCTGGCGCCATCGTGGCCAAGTGGGATCCGCACACTCACCCGATCGTTACCGAAATGAAAGGTACCGTGACCTACGTGGGCATGGAAGAAGGCATCACGATCAAGCGTCAGACTGACGAATTGACCGGTATGACCAATATTGAAGTACTCGACGCCAAAGATCGTCCAGCTGCCGGCAAGGACATTCGTCCTGCCGTGAAGATGGTCGACGACAACGGCAAGGACCTTTTGCTGCCGGGCACTGACGTTATCGCTCAGTACTTCCTGCCAGCCAACGCCCTGGTCGGTGTAGCGGACGGCGCGAAGATTGCGATCGGTGATGTTATCGCTCGTATCCCGCAAGAGACCTCGAAGACTCGTGACATCACCGGTGGTCTGCCGCGTGTTGCCGACTTGTTCGAAGCCCGTCGTCCGAAGGAAGCGTCGATTCTGGCTGAAGTCAGCGGCACCATCGCGTTCGGTAAAGAAACCAAGGGCAAGCGCCGTTTGGTCATTACCCCGAACGACGGTAGCGATCCGTATGAAGAGCTGATTCCGAAGTGGCGTCACCTGAACGTCTTCGAAGGCGAGCAAGTGAACCGCGGCGAAGTTATCTCCGACGGTCCAAGCGATCCACACGACATCCTGCGTCTGTTGGGTGTGAGTGCGCTGGCCAAGTACATTGTGAACGAGATCCAGGACGTTTATCGCCTGCAAGGCGTGAAGATCAACGACAAGCACATCGAGACCATCCTGCGTCAGATGCTGCGGAAAGTTGAAATCGCTGAATCCGGCGATTCCAGCTTCATCAAGGGCGACCAGATGGAGTTGACTCACGTACTGGTAGAGAACGAACGCCTGGCTGCGGAAGACAAGTTCGTCTCCAAGTTCACTCGCGTACTTTTGGGTATCACCAAGGCCTCGTTGTCCACCGAATCGTTCATCTCGGCGGCTTCCTTCCAGGAAACCACCCGAGTACTGACCGAGGCGGCGGTGACCGGCAAGCGCGACTACCTGCGCGGCCTGAAAGAAAACGTAGTCGTGGGTCGTCTGATCCCG
The DNA here is from genome assembly GCF_054070595.1 of Pseudomonas sp. SDO55104_S430. Classification (NCBI taxonomy): domain Bacteria; kingdom Pseudomonadati; phylum Pseudomonadota; class Gammaproteobacteria; order Pseudomonadales; family Pseudomonadaceae; genus Pseudomonas; species Pseudomonas sp. SDO55104_S430. Next base: position 15,035 of record NZ_JBSVXG010000016.1, read on the forward strand.
GCTGGTACCGGCCTGGCCTATCACAGCGAACGCAAGCGTCGCCGTGATGCAGACAAGCCGTTGCGCGTAAGCGCCAGTGAAGTGGAAGCTGCACTGACCGAAGCGCTGAACTCGAGCGGTAACTGAGTTCTGCGGTAATTGAGAGTAGGACCCTGACCACTCCGTTCATCGAATCCAGACAAATTGTCCAGGTTGGATGAGCGGGGAGGGCAGGGCCTTGCCTTGACTGGGGGCGGGATCCTCTTTAGACTCTTGTACCCCTAAATTTGGCGGGGATTCGTTCCCGTCATTTTGCTTTTCTTGCAAGACAATAGCGTCGCAAGACAACAGTGGAGCTAGTAGATGGCAACTATCAACCAGCTGGTACGTCAGCCGCGTAAGCGTATCGTCGAGAAATCCGACGTGCCTGCGCTGCAGAACTGCCCGCAACGTCGTGGTGTGTGCACCCGTGTGTACACCACCACGCCGAAAAAACCTAACTCGGCACTGCGTAAAGTATGCCGTGTGCGTCTGACCAACGGTTTCGAGGTTTCCTCGTACATCGGTGGTGAAGGCCACAACCTGCAAGAGCACAGCGTGGTACTGATCCGCGGCGGTCGTGTAAAAGACTTGCCAGGTGTTCGTTATCACACCGTTCGCGGCTCTTTGGATACTTCCGGCGTTAAAGGTCGTAACCAAGGTCGTTCGAAGTACGGTACCAAGCGTCCGAAGTAATCGGCCGCTCTGCAGTTATCTATTTTATTGAGTCGATAAGAGTAAGGTCGGGCACGCATCTCTCGAGATCTGTTCCGAACTAACCTGAAGACCGTTTGAGGGCTTATCAATGCCAAGACGTCGCGTAGCAGCAAAGCGTGAGATTCTGGACGATCCGAAATACGGAAGCCAAATCCTCGCCAAATTCATGAACCACGTTATGGAAAGCGGCAAGAAAGCCGTTGCCGAGCGTATCGTTTATGGTGCCCTGGAAACTGTTGCGGCTCGCAAGAACGGCACCGATCCCCTGGAACTCTTCGAAAAAGCACTCGACGCCATCGCTCCGCTGGTCGAAGTGAAGTCGCGCCGCGTTGGTGGTGCTACTTACCAGGTTCCGGTCGAAGTTCGCCCTTCGCGTCGTAACGCTCTGGCAATGCGCTGGTTGGTAGACTTCGCCCGCAAGCGCGGCGAGAAGTCCATGGCTCTGCGTTTGGCTGGCGAACTGCTGGATGCTGCTGAAGGCAAAGGTGCTGCAGTTAAGAAGCGTGAAGACGTGCACCGTATGGCCGAAGCCAACAAGGCTTTCTCGCACTACCGCTTCTAATTTTAGCTTCACTAATTTTGCGAGGGCTTTATGGCTCGTACTACTCCGATTAGCCGCTACCGTAACATCGGTATCGTCGCTCACGTGGATGCTGGTAAAACCACCACCACCGAGCGCGTCCTTTTTTACACCGGCAAAAGTCACAAAATGGGCGAGGTGCATGACGGCGCCGCGACCACAGACTGGATGGTGCAGGAGCAGGAGCGTGGTATTACCATTACTTCTGCTGCAATTACCGCCTTCTGGAAAGGTTCCGAGAAGCAGTACTCGCACGAGCATCGCTTCAACGTTATCGATACCCCGGGTCACGTAGACTTCACCATTGAAGTGGAGCGTTCCCTGCGCGTACTCGACGGCGCTGTCGTTGTGTTCTGTGGTACTTCGGGTGTTGAGCCTCAGTCGGAAACCGTATGGCGTCAAGCCAACAAATACGGCGTTCCTCGTCTTGTTTACGTAAATAAGATGGACCGTGCTGGTGCCAACTTCCTGCGCGTGATCGGTCAGATCAAGCAGCGTCTGGGTCACACTCCGGTGCCGATTCAGTTGGCCATCGGTTCCGAAGACAACTTCCAGGGTCAGATCGATCTGATCAACATGCAAGCTGTCTACTGGAATGACTCCGACAAGGGTATGGTTCCTGTTCGCAAGGACATCCCGGCTGAGCTGCAAGAGCTGGCTGAAGAGTGGCGCAACAACATGGTTGAAGCTGCTGCCGAAGCCAGCGAAGAGCTGATGAACAAGTACCTGGAAGGCGAAGAGCTGTCGATCGAAGAGATCAAGGCTGCTCTGCGTCAGCGTACTATCGCCGGTGAAATCGTTCTGGCTGTTTGCGGTTCTTCTTTCAAGAACAAGGGTGTTCCCCTGGTTCTCGACGCCGTTATCGACTTCCTGCCAGCTCCGACCGACATTCCTGCTATCAAGGGTTCCAACCCTGATAACGAGGAAGAGGAAATGGAGCGTCATGCGAACGATGAAGAGCCGTTCGCGGCACTGGCGTTCAAGATCGCTACCGACCCGTTCGTGGGTACTTTGACATTCGTCCGCGTTTACTCGGGTGTGTTGAACTCCGGCGACGGCGTAATCAACTCGGTCAAAGGCAAGAAAGAGCGCGTGGGTCGCATGGTGCAAATGCACGCAAACGCCCGTGAAGAGATCAAGGAAGTACGCGCTGGCGACATCGCGGCCCTGATCGGCATGAAGGACGTCACCACTGGTGAGACCCTCTGCAGCGCTGACAAGCCAATCATCCTGGTTCGTATGGACTTCCCGGAGCCGGTAATTTCGGTTGCCGTAGAGCCTAAGACCAAGGATGACCAGGAAAAAATGGGTATCGCACTGGGCAAACTTGCTCAGGAAGACCCGTCTTTCCGCGTCAAGACTGATGAAGAGACTGGTCAAACGATCATCTCTGGTATGGGTGAGTTGCACCTGGACATCCTGGTTGACCGGATGCGCCGTGAGTTCAACGTTGAAGCCAACATCGGTAAGCCTCAAGTTTCGTATCGTGAGCGCATCACGAAGAACTGCGAAATCGAAGGCAAGTTCGTTCGTCAATCCGGCGGTCGTGGCCAGTTCGGTCATTGCTGGATCCGTTTTGCCCCTGCTGACGAAGGTCAGGAAGGTCTGCAATTCGTGAACGAAGTAGTGGGTGGTGTGGTTCCTAAGGAATACATCCCGGCTATCCAGAAAGGTATCGAAGAGCAGATGAAAAACGGCGTTGTCGCCGGCTATCCGCTTATCGGCCTGAAGGCTACTGTGTTCGATGGTTCCTACCACGACGTCGACTCCAACGAGATGGCGTTCAAGGTGGCTGCTTCCATGGCGACCAAGCAACTGGCCCAGAAGGGCGGTGGTGAGTTGCTCGAGCCGATCATGGCGGTAGAGGTTGTTACGCCTGAAGACTATATGGGTGATGTGATGGGCGACCTTAACCGTCGCCGTGGCATGATCCAGGGTATGGAAGACACGGTCTCCGGCAAGGTAATTCGTGCCGAGGTACCGCTGGGTGAGATGTTCGGTTACGCGACCGACGTTCGTTCCATGTCCCAGGGTCGCGCAAGCTACTCTATGGAATTCAAAAAATACGATACAGCTCCGTCGCACATCGTCGAAACTGTAACCAAAAAACAAGGCTGATTCAGCCCCTTTAGGCTAGGAGTTAATTGTCGTGGCTAAAGAAAAATTTGATCGTTCCCTACCGCACGTAAACGTTGGCACCATCGGTCACGTTGACCACGGTAAAACCACTCTGACCGCTGCTCTGACTCGCGTCTGCTCCGAAGTTTTCGGTTCGGCCGTAGTTGAATTCGACAAGATCGACAGCGCTCCAGAAGAAAAAGCTCGCGGTATTACCATCAACACCGCGCACGTTGAGTACAACTCGAACATTCGTCACTACGCTCACGTTGACTGCCCAGGTCACGCTGACTATGTGAAGAACATGATCACCGGTGCTGCCCAGATGGACGGCGCGATCCTGGTTTGCTCGGCTGCCGATGGTCCGATGCCACAAACCCGTGAGCACATCCTGCTGTCCCGTCAGGTAGGCGTTCCGTACATCGTGGTTTTCCTGAACAAGGCTGACCTGGTAGACGACGCTGAGCTGCTGGAACTGGTTGAGATGGAAGTTCGCGACCTGCTGAGCACTTACGACTTCCCGGGTGATGACACTCCAATCATCATCGGTTCCGCTCGTATGGCGCTGGAAGGCAAAGACGACAACGAAATGGGCACTACCGCTGTTAAGAAGCTGGTAGAAACTCTGGACAGCTACATCCCAGAGCCAGAGCGTGCTATCGACAAGCCGTTCCTGATGCCAATCGAAGACGTATTCTCGATCTCCGGTCGTGGTACTGTTGTGACTGGTCGTATCGAGCGCGGTATCGTTCGCGTTCAAGACGCACTGGAAATCGTTGGTCTGCGTGACACCACCACCACCACCTGCACCGGTGTTGAAATGTTCCGCAAGCTGCTGGACGAAGGTCGTGCTGGCGAGAACTGCGGCGTTCTGCTGCGTGGTACCAAGCGTGACGACGTTGAGCGTGGTCAGGTTCTGGTTAAGCCAGGTTCGGTTAAGCCGCACACCAAGTTCACCGCAGAAGTTTACGTTCTGAGCAAAGAAGAAGGCGGTCGTCACACTCCGTTCTTCAAAGGCTACCGTCCACAGTTCTACTTCCGTACTACTGACGTGACCGGTAACTGCGAACTGCCAGAAGGCGTTGAAATGGTAATGCCAGGTGACAACATTCAGATGACTGTTACCCTGATCAAGACCATCGCAATGGAAGACGGTCTGCGCTTCGCTATCCGTGAAGGCGGCCGTACCGTTGGTGCTGGTGTTGTAGCTAAAATCATCGAGTAATCTCTTGTCGAGATAGCTTTGATGCTTTGAAAAAGCCCCCGCTCAGCGGGGGCTTTTTTATTGGGTTGACACCTATCTGGAGCGTCTATAGAATTGCGCCTCCTTTTAACGGGCGTATTGCGCCCGGTGGGAATAGCAGCCGGAGTCTGAAATCCAATGCAAAATCAGCAAATCCGTATCAGGTTGAAGGCTTTCGACCATCGCCTGATCGACCAATCAACCCAGGAAATCGTGGAAACCGCGAAACGTACTGGTGCTCAAGTGCGTGGTCCAATTCCATTGCCTACCCGTAAAGAGCGGTTCACCGTTCTGGTCTCCCCGCACGTCAACAAAGACGCGCGTGACCAGTACGAGATCCGTACTCATAAGCGCGTTCTGGACATCGTCCAGCCAACGGATAAAACCGTTGATGCTCTTATGAAGCTTGATCTTGCGGCCGGTGTGGAAGTGCAGATCAGCCTCGGCTAAGACTCGGTCTTGGTCGTGTAACGCTCTGAAATGGGCGGCCATAGCGGGTGAAAGCCCCGTACACTCATGAGGTTTACAACATGACTATTGGTGTAGTCGGTCGTAAATGCGGTATGACCCGTATTTTCACCGAAGAAGGTGTCTCCATTCCGGTCACGGTCATTGAGATCGAGCCGAATCGTGTCACCCAGTTCAAAACTGAAGAGACCGATGGCTATCGTGCAGTGCAAGTCACTGTCGGCGAGCGTCGTGCTTCGCGTGTAACAGCAGCTCAGGCTGGCCACTTCGCCAAGGCGAACGTTGCCGCTGGTCGTACCGTAATGGAATTCCGTCTTGAAGAAGGCGAGTACCAGGCCGGCGATCTGATCAAGGCCGAACTCTTTGCCGCTGGTCAACTGGTTGATGTAACCGGTCAGTCCAAAGGTAAAGGCTTCCAGGGTACGATCAAGCGTTGGAACTTCCGCGGGCAAGATAACACCCACGGTAACTCCGTATCCCACCGCGTTCCAGGCTCTATCGGCCAGTGCCAGACTCCTGGTCGTGTATTCAAGGGCAAGAAAATGTCCGGTCATATGGGCGCTGAGCGCGTGACCGTACAGTCCCTCGAAGTAGTGCGCGTGGACGCTGAACGCAATCTGTTGTTGGTCAAGGGCGCTGTTCCTGGCGCTACTGGCGGCAACGTGGTTGTACGTCCAGCAGCCAAGGCTCGCGGTTAAGGGGAAGCTGACATGCAATTAAATGTAAATGACGCTCAAGCGATCGAAGTTTCCGAACTGACATTTGGCGGCGAATTCAACGAGACGCTGGTTCACCAAGCAGTCGTGGCCTACATGGCTGGCGGCCGTCAGGGTAGCAAGCAGCAGAAAACCCGGTCCGACGTTTCCGGTGGCGGCAAGCGCCCATGGCGTCAGAAAGGTACTGGTCGTGCTCGTGCCGGTACTATCCGTAGCCCAATCTGGCGTGGCGGCGGTACCACTTTCGCAGCTCGTCCTCAGGATCACTCCCAAAAGCTGAACAAGAAAATGTATCGCGCTGCGCTGCGTTCGATTCTTGCTGAGCTGGTGCGTACTGATCGTCTGGTCGTGGTTCAGGATTTCGCTGTTGAAACTCCGAAAACCAAAGACCTGCTGGGCAAGCTGAACAACATGAGCCTGACCGACGTTTTGATCGTGTCGGACGCTGTTGATCAGAACCTGTACCTGGCTGCTCGTAACCTGCCACACGTCGACGTGCGTGATGTGCAAGGTTCCGATCCAGTTAGTCTGATCGCATACGACAAGGTGTTGATCACCGTGTCGGCCGTGAAGAAATTCGAGGAGCTGCTGGGATGAACCAGGAACGCGTATTTAAAGTTCTGCTTGGCCCGCACGTTTCCGAGAAGGCTACGGTTCTGGCAGACAAGAAAGGCCAGTTCGTTTTCAAGGTTGCTACTGACGCAACCAAGCTGGAAATCAAGAAGGCCGTCGAAAGCCTGTTCAGCGTGAAAGTAGAACGCGTTACTACCCTGAATGTTCTGGGTAAGAGCAAGCGTACTGCTCGCGGTCTGGGCAAGCGTAATGACTGGAAGAAGGCAGTTATCTCCCTTCAGCCAGGCCAAGATCTCGATTTCAGCAGCAGTGCTGAGTAAGGAAGGGGTGCATCATGGCAATCGTTAAATGCAAACCGACTTCCCCTGGCCGCCGTTTTGTGGTCAAGGTGGTCAACCAGGAGCTGCATAAAGGCGCTCCTCACGCACCGCTGCTCGAGAAGAAATCGAAGTCTGGTGGTCGTAACAACAATGGCCGTATTACCACTCGTCACGTTGGTGGTGGTCATAAGCAGCATTATCGTCTGGTCGACTTCCGTCGCAACGACAAAGATGGCATCGCTGCCACTGTCGAGCGTATCGAATACGATCCAAACCGTACTGCTCACATCGCTCTGCTGCTGTACGCAGATGGCGAGCGTCGCTACATCATCGCCCCTAAAGGCGTGAGCGCTGGCGACCAGCTGATCGCAGGTGCTCTGGCGCCGATCAAGCCGGGCAACGCTCTGCAACTGCGTAACATTCCAGTTGGTAGCACCGTACACGGCATCGAGTTGAAGCCAGGTAAAGGCGCTCAGATCGCTCGTTCCGCTGGTGCTTCGGCTCAGCTGATCGCTCGTGAAGGTGTCTACGTGACCCTGCGTCTGCGTTCTGGTGAGATGCGTAAAGTGCTGGCTGAATGCCGCGCGACCCTGGGTGAAGTCTCGAACTCCGAGCACAGCCTGCGTTCGCTGGGTAAAGCTGGTGCCAAACGCTGGCGTGGCGTTCGCCCAACCGTTCGTGGTGTTGCCATGAACCCGGTTGACCACCCGCATGGTGGTGGTGAAGGTCGTACCTCCGGTGGTCGTCATCCGGTATCGCCATGGGGCTTCCCGACTAAGGGCGCGAAGACTCGTGGTAATAAGCGTACCGACAAAATGATCGTCCGTCGTCGCAAGTAAATAGAGGGATACGACAGTGCCACGTTCTCTGAAAAAAGGTCCTTTTATCGATCTTCACCTACTGAAGAAGATCGAAGTGGCGGCGGAGAAGAACGATCGCAAACCAGTGAAAACCTGGTCGCGCCGTTCGATGATCCTGCCACAAATGGTCGGTCTGACCATTGCTGTACACAACGGTCGTCAGCACGTCCCAGTTCTCGTGAACGAAGACATGGTCGGCCACAAACTGGGCGAGTTCGCCGGTACCCGCACTTATCGCGGGCACGTGGCAGACAAGAAAGCCAAGCGTTAAGGGGTTAGGAAATGGAAGTAGCCGCTAAGTTGTCGGGCGCTCGAATCTCCGCCCAGAAAGCCCGCTTGGTCGCCGACCAGATCCGCGGGAAGAAGGTGGGCGAAGCGCTCAACCTGTTGGCTTTCAGCAGCAAGAAAGCCGCCGAGATCATGAAGAAAGTGCTGGAGTCGGCCGTAGCCAACGCCGAGCATAACGAAGGCGCAGACGTTGATGACCTGAAGGTCAGCACCGTTTTCGTCAACGAAGGGCGTTCGCTGAAGCGCATCATGCCACGTGCCAAAGGCCGTGCTGATCGCATCGTCAAGCGGTCTTGCCATATCACTGTCAAGGTTGCTGACAAGTAACGGAGTCGAAGAGATGGGTCAGAAAGTACATCCCATTGGCATTCGCCTGGGAATCGTCAAGGAGCACACCTCCGTCTGGTACGCAGACGGTCGGACTTATGCGGACTATTTGCTCGCAGATCTGAATGTGCGTGAGTATCTCCAAGACAAACTAAAAAGCGCGTCCGTAAGCCGTATCGATATCCATCGTCCGGCTCAAACTGCACGCATCACCATCCACACCGCTCGTCCAGGTATCGTTATCGGGAAGAAAGGTGAAGATGTTGAGAAACTGCGTCAGGACCTGACCAAGCAAATGGGTGTGCCTGTGCACATCAATATCGAAGAGATCCGCAAACCGGAGCTCGACGGTATGCTGGTTGCGCAGAGCGTAGCTCAGCAGCTGGAGCGTCGCGTAATGTTCCGTCGCGCTATGAAGCGCGCAGTACAGAACGCCATGCGCATTGGTGCCAAAGGCATCAAAATCCAAGTGAGCGGTCGTCTCGGCGGTGCTGAAATCGCACGTACTGAATGGTATCGCGAAGGTCGTGTGCCACTGCACACCCTGCGTGCCGATATCGACTATGCCACCTACGAAGCTCACACCACTTACGGTGTGATCGGTGTGAAGGTTTGGATCTTCAAAGGCGAAGTAATTGGTGGTCGCCAAGAAGAGCTGAAGCCACAAGCACCAGCGCCTCGTAAAAAAGCTGCTAAGTAAGGGGTACGCAAAATGTTGCAACCAAAGCGTACGAAGTTCCGCAAGCAGATGACCGGCCACAACCGTGGTCTGGCACTGCGCGGTAGCAAAGTCAGCTTCGGCGAGTTCGCGCTGAAGTCTGTTGCTCGTGGTCGTCTCACCGCTCGTCAGATCGAGTCAGCGCGTCGTGCTCTGACCCGTCACGTAAAGCGTGGCGGCAAGATCTGGATCCGTGTATTCCCGGACAAGCCTATTTCCAAAAAGCCTCTCGAAGTTCGGATGGGTAAAGGTAAGGGTAACGTCGAATACTGGGTTGCCCAGATTCAGCCAGGCAAAGTCCTGTATGAAATCGAGGGTGTTTCTGAAGAGCTGGCGCGTGAGGCTTTCGCCCTGGCTGCTGCAAAGCTGCCGCTCGCCACCTCCTTTGTTAAGCGGACGGTGATGTGATGAAAGCGAATGAACTTCGTGAAAAATCCGCACAGCAGCTGAACGAGCAACTGCTCGGCTTGCTGCGCGACCAGTTCAATCTGCGCATGCAGAAAGCAACTGGCCAGTTGGGGCAGTCGCATCTGCTCTCGCAAGTTAAGCGTGACATCGCTCGCGTGAAGACTGTGCTCAACCAGCAGGCAGGTAAGTGATCATGGCTGAAGCCGAAAAGACTGTCCGTACGCTGACTGGCCGTGTTGTCAGCGACAAGATGGACAAAACCATCACCGTTCTGATCGAGCGTCGCGTTAAGCACCCGATCTACGGTAAATATGTTAAGCGTTCGACTAAGCTGCACGCGCACGACGAAACCAACCAGTGCCACATCGGCGACAAAGTCACTATTCGTGAAACTCGTCCTTTGGCCAAGACCAAGTCTTGGGCGCTGGTTGATATTCTCGAACGCGCTGTGGAAGTCTAAGGACTAGGGGTCGGAGAAATTATATGATTCAGACTCAATCCATGCTCGATGTGGCCGATAACAGCGGCGCTCGCCGTGTTATGTGCATCAAGGTGCTGGGTGGCTCCCATCGTCGTTACGCTGGTATCGGTGACATCATCAAAGTTACCGTCAAGGAAGCAATTCCTCGCGGTAAAGTGAAAAAAGGCCAAGTGATGACTGCTGTAGTAGTCCGCACTCGTCACGGCGTACGTCGTGCTGATGGCTCCATTATCCGCTTTGATGGCAACGCTGCTGTTCTGTTGAACAACAAGCAAGAGCCGATCGGCACCCGTATCTTTGGGCCAGTGACCCGTGAACTTCGTACTGAGAAGTTCATGAAGATCGTCTCGCTCGCCCCAGAAGTGCTGTAAGGAGATCCGACATGCAAAAGATTCGTCGTGACGACGAGATCATCGTGATCGCCGGCAAAGACAAAGGTAAGCGCGGTAAGGTGCTGAAGGTTCTTGCTGACAACCGTCTGGTTGTTGGCGGTCTGAACCTGGTCAAGCGTCATACCAAGCCTAACCCGATGTCGGGCGTACAAGGCGGTATCGTCGAGAAAGAAGCGCCACTGCACGCTTCCAACGTCGCCATCTTCAACGGCGAAACCAACAAGGCTGACCGCGTTGGTTTCAAAGTAGAAGACGGTAAGAAAATTCGTGTCTTCAAGTCGACCCAAAAAGCGGTTGATGCTTGAACACTGCTAGGTAGAAGACCATGGCACGACTAAAAGAGATTTACCGGAAGGAAATCGCACCGAAACTTAAGGAAGAACTTAAGCTTTCGAACGTGATGGAAGTTCCGCGCGTTACCAAGATCACCCTGAACATGGGTCTGGGCGAAGCGATCGGCGACAAGAAAGTCATCGAGCACGCTGTTGCTGACCTGGAAAAGATCACCGGCCAGAAAGTCGTTGTGACCTACGCTCGCAAATCCATCGCTGGCTTTAAAGTCCGTGAAGGTTGGCCGATCGGCGTCAAAGTGACCCTGCGCCGTGAGCGTATGTACGAGTTCCTGGATCGTCTGCTGTCGATCTCCCTGCCTCGGGTTCGCGACTTCCGCGGCCTGAATGCCAAGTCCTTCGATGGTCGTGGCAACTACAGCATGGGCGTGAAAGAGCAGATCATTTTCCCGGAAATCGACTACGACAAGATCGATGCTCTCCGCGGTCTGGACATTACCCTGACCACCACTGCCAAGAACGATGACGAAGGCCGCGCACTGCTGCGTGCTTTCAAATTCCCGTTCCGCAACTGATTGGAGTAGGAAAATGGCCAAGAAGAGCATGAAAAACCGTGAGCTGAAGCGTCAGCTCACCGTTGCCAAGTACGCCACCAAGCGTGCAGCGCTGAAAGCTATCATCGTTGATCTGAACGCAAGTCCAGAAGCGCGTTGGGAAGCTACCGTAGCTCTGCAGAAGCAACCACGTGACGCAAGCGCCTCGCGCATGCGTAACCGTTGCCGCCTGACTGGTCGTCCGCATGGCGTTTACCGCAAGTTCGGCCTGGGCCGTAACAAACTGCGTGAAGCGGCAATGCGTGGTGACGTACCAGGTCTGGTTAAAGCCAGCTGGTAAGCACTGTCAAAGTCTCGGCGTTCCGGTTTGCAATAACCTGACCGCCGGTGGCCTTGAATCTGAATCAAGCCCCTTATGGGGCTTGATTCATTTCCGGGGTGTGTCTAGAATACCCGGCTCGCCTGAGCCCGTGTTTTTATGCTCGGAGATTCTCGGCGATACGTAGTAGCCGCAAGGCTAATTTTTCTGTTTTAGGAGCGTCTAGCCCATGAGTATGCAGGACCCGTTAGCGGACATGCTAACTCGAATCCGTAATGCCCAGATGGCTGAAAAGTCCGTCGTAAGCATGCCTTCTTCCACGTTGAAGGTGGCTGTTGCCAAAGTCCTGAAGGACGAAGGTTACATTGCGGGTTATCAGATCAGCAGCGAAACCAAGCCACTGCTGTCTATCGAGCTGAAATATTTCGAAGGCCGTCCGGTTATCGAAGAAGTTAAGCGCGTTAGCCGTCCAGGCCTGCGTCAGTACAAGTCCGTCGAAGATCTGCCGAAAGTTCGTGGCGGTCTGGGCGTGTCTATCGTCTCCACCAACAAGGGTGTGATGACTGATCGTGCTGCGCGCGCTGCCGGTGTCGGCGGCGAAGTTCTTTGCACTGTGTTCTAAGGGGGGATAAGCATGTCTCGCGTCGCTAAGAACCCCGTTAAGCTGCCAGCCGGCGTCGAAGTAAAATTCGCAGGCCAACAGCTTTCGGTGAAGGGTGCCAAGGGCACTCTCGAACTGAACGTCCATTCGTCCGTTGAGATCGTTGAAGAAGCCGGTGAGCTGCGTTTCGCTGCTCGCAATGGCGATCAACAGACTCGCGCAATGGCCGGTACCACTCGTGCGCTGGTTAACAACATGGTCCAAGGCGTAAGCCAAGGCTTCGAGCGCAAGCTCCAGCTGGTCGGTGTTGGTTACAAAGCGCAAGCAAAAGGCACAGTGCTGAACCTGGCTCTTGGCTTCTCGCATCCAGTGGATTACGAACTGCCGGCAGGCATCACTGCTGAGACTCCTAGCCAGACCGATATCCTGATCAAGGGCATCGACAAGCAGCTGGTAGGTCAAGTGGCCGCCGAGATCCGCGACTTCCGTCCACCAGAGCCGTACAAAGGCAAAGGTGTGCGCTACGCGGACGAAGTCGTCCGTCGTAAAGAAGCCAAGAAGAAGTAGGGCATAGCAAATGACCGACAAAAAAGTTACTCGACTGCGTCGCGCTCGCAAAGCACGCCTGAAAATGCACGAACTCGAAGTCGTGCGTCTCTGCGTGTTCCGCTCTTCGCAGCACATCTACGCCCAGGTCATTTCGGCCGACGGCAACAAAGTCCTGGCAAGCGCCTCGACTTTGGATAAAGAACTGCGTGATGGTGCCACCGGCAACATCGACGCGGCCACTAAGGTTGGCCAGCTGGTCGCTTCGCGTGCTAAGGCCGCTGGCGTCTCGCAGGTGGCTTTCGACCGCTCTGGCTTCAAGTACCACGGCCGCGTTAAGGCGCTGGCTGATGCTGCTCGTGAAGCTGGGCTGGAGTTCTAAGTTATGTCAAATAACGACCAAAAGCGCGACGAAGGCTACATCGAGAAGCTGGTTCAAGTTAACCGCGTAGCCAAAACCGTTAAAGGCGGCCGTATCTTCACTTTCACCGCGTTGACCGTGGTTGGTGATGGTAAAGGCCGTGTTGGCTTCGGCCGTGGCAAGTCGCGTGAAGTGCCTGCTGCGATCCAGAAGGCAATGGAAGCTGCTCGCCGCAACATGATCCAGGTTGATCTGAACGGCACCACTCTGCAGTACTCCACGAAGTCCGCTCACGGCGCTTCGAAGGTTTACATGCAGCCTGCTTCCGAAGGTACCGGTATCATCGCTGGCGGCGCTATGCGTGCCGTTCTCGAAGTTGCTGGCGTTCAGAACGTTCTGGCCAAGTGCTATGGCTCGACTAACCCTGTAAACGTGGTTCACGCCACTTTCAAGGGTCTGAAGGCTATGCAATCTCCTGAGTCCATTGCTGCCAAGCGTGGCAAAAGCGTGAAGGAGATCATCTGATCATGGCTACCGTAAAAGTTACGCTGATCAAAAGCATGACCGGCCGCATCCCTAACCACAAACTGTGCGTTAAGGGTCTGGGTCTGCGTCGCATCGGTCACACTGTAGAAGTCCAGGATACTCCCGAGAACCGCGGGATGATCAACAAGGCTTACTACATGCTGCGTGTCGAGGGTTAATCGATGAAACTCAATGATCTGAGTCCAGCGCCGGGTTCCCGTCGCGAAAAGCATCGTCCGGGCCGTGGTATCGGTAGTGGTTTGGGTAAGACTGGTGGCCGTGGTCACAAAGGTCAGACCTCCCGCTCCGGTGGCACCATTGCTCCAGGCTTTGAAGGCGGTCAACAGCCGCTGCATCGTCGCCTGCCGAAGTTCGGTTTCGTTTCCCTGAAAGCCATGGATCGCGCAGAAGTGCGTCTGTCCGAGCTGGCTAAAGTGGAAGGCGACATCGTCACCGTGCAGTCCCTGAAAGATGCCAACGTGATCAACGTCAACGTACAGCGCGTGAAAATCATGCTGTCCGGTGAAGTGGCTCGCGCTGTAACCATCGGAAAGGGAATCGGCGCCACCAAAGGTGCGCGTGCGGCTATCGAAGCAGCTGGCGGCAAGTTCGAGGAATAAATGGCTAAGCAAGGTGCTCTCTCTGCGCTCGGCAAAGGCGGTATGTCTGAACTCTGGGCTCGTCTGCGTTTTCTGTTCCTGGCGATTATCGTCTACCGAATAGGCGCACACATCCCGGTTCCAGGTATCAACCCGGACCGACTCGCGGACCTGTTTCGACAGAATGAGGGGACCATTCTTAGCTTGTTCAACATGTTTTCCGGCGGCGCGCTGGAGCGTATGAGCATCTTTGCACTGGGGATCATGCCGTACATTTCGGCATCGATCATCATGCAGCTCATGACCGCTGTCAGCCCGCAGCTGGAGCAGTTGAAGAAGGAAGGTGAAGCTGGCCGTCGCAAGATCAGCCAGTACACCCGCTACGGCACTGTCGTCCTCGCCCTCGTTCAGGCTATTGGCATGTCCATTGGTTTGGCGGGGCAGGGCGTAGCGTTCACTGGTGACTTTGGCTTCCATTTCGTCGCGGTATCCACTTTTGTGGCTGGCGCGATGTTCATGATGTGGCTGGGTGAGCAGATTACTGAGCGTGGTGTTGGCAACGGTATCTCGATGTTGATTTTTTCGGGTATCGTCGCCGGTCTTCCGAGAGCGATCGGGCAGTCTTTCGAGTCTGCGCGTCAGGGTGATATCAACATCTTCGCCCTGGTTGCCATCGGTTTGCTGGCAGTAGCGATTATCGGTTTCGTGGTGTTCATTGAGCGTGGTCAGCGTCGTATCGCTGTTCACTACGCCAAGCGTCAGCAGGGCCGCAAGGTCTTCGCTGCGCAGACCAGCCACTTGCCGTTGAAGGTGAACATGGCCGGCGTTATTCCGGCCATTTTCGCGAGCAGCATCTTGCTGTTCCCGGCTTCGTTGGGTGCCTGGTTCGGCCAGTCTGAAGGTATGGGCTGGTTGCAGGACATCTCGCAGTCGATCGCTCCTGGTCAGCCGTTGAATATTCTGCTGTTTAGTGCAGGGATTATTTTCTTCTGCTTCTTCTATACGGCGTTGATGTTCAATCCGAAAGACGTAGCGGAAAACCTGAAGAAGTCCGGTGCCTTTATTCCGGGCATCCGTCCAGGTGAGCAGTCTGCGCGCTACATTGATGGCGTTCTGACTCGCTTGACCATGTTCGGTGCTCTTTACATGACGGCCGTCTGCCTGTTGCCCCAGTTCCTGGTGGTTGCAGCCAACGTTCCGTTCTACCTTGGCGGGACCTCGTTGCTGATCGTGGTCGTGGTTGTGATGGACTTCATGTCCCAAGTACAATCGCACCTCGTTTCGCACCAGTACGAATCCCTGATGAAGAAAGCCAACCTGAAGGGTTACGGCAGCGGCATGTTGCGCTGAGTACCCATAAGGTTCGAGGAGTTGGTGATGAAAGTTCGTGCATCGGTGAAAAAGCTGTGCCGTAACTGCAAGATTATTCGCCGCGAAGGTGTTGTTCGAGTAATTTGCAGCGCGGAACCGCGTCACAAACAGCGCCAAGGCTGAGTGTGATTGTGCTTCAAGCCCGGCAGCTAGTGCGCTGCCGGGTTGATTATTTGTTATTACAGCGATATTATCTCGCGCCCTATTTCTTGGCTTCCGGGGCGTAGGTAGCTGTCAATTGGAGTCCCACTGAATGGCCCGTATTGCAGGCGTTAACATTCCAGATAACAAGCATACTGTTATCTCGCTGACCTACATCTATGGTGTTGGTCGCACTACTGCACAGAAAATCTGTGCAGAGACTGGGGTAAACCCAGCTGCGAAGATCAAGGATCTGAGCGACGAGCAAATTGAACAGCTGCGTGGCGAAGTGGCGAAGTTCACCACTGAAGGTGACCTGCGTCGCGAAATCAACATGAAAATCAAGCGCTTGATGGACCTCGGTTGCTATCGCGGTCTGCGTCATCGTCGTGGTCTGCCAGTACGCGGTCAGCGTACCAAGACCAACGCGCGTACCCGTAAAGGTCCGCGTAAGCCGATCCGCAAGTAATCGCCCCAGCGAATCGACAGGAATTTAATCATGGCAAAACCTGCTGCTCGTCCTCGTAAAAAAGTTAAAAAGACAGTGGTTGATGGCATCGCCCACATCCATGCTTCTTTTAACAACACCATCGTGACCATTACCGACCGTCAAGGTAACGCTCTTTCCTGGGCTACCTCCGGTGGTTCGGGTTTCCGCGGTTCCCGCAAGTCCACCCCGTTCGCTGCTCAAGTAGCTGCTGAGCGTGCTGGTCAAGCTGCGCTGGAATACGGCCTGAAAAACCTCGACGTAAACGTCAAGGGCCCAGGTCCAGGTCGTGAATCCGCAGTCCGCGCTTTGAACGGCTGTGGCTACAAGATCGCCAGCATCACCGACGTGACGCCAATCCCGCACAACGGGTGCCGTCCGCCGAAGAAGCGCCGCGTGTAATCCAGGAGATTGTAAAGAATGGCTCGTTACATTGGTCCAAAATGCAAACTCGCTCGTCGCGAAGGCACCGATCTCTTCCTGAAGAGCGGCGTGCGCGCGATCGAATCGAAGTGCAACATTGAAGCAGCACCTGGTATCCACGGCCAGCGCCGCGGTCGCCAGTCCGATTACGGCACCCAACTGCGTGAAAAGCAGAAGGTCCGTCGTATCTACGGCGTTCTCGAGCGTCAATTCAGCGGCTACTACAAAGAAGCTGCTGGCAAGAAAGGCGCAACCGGCGAAAACCTGTTGCAACTGCTCGAATGCCGTCTGGACAACGTTGTATACCGTATGGGCTTTGGTTCGACTCGTGCCGAATCCCGTCAGCTGGTATCGCACAAGTCGATCAGCGTAAACGGCAAAACCGTTAACGTTCCGTCCTACCAGGTTCGTGCTGGTGACGTGGTTGCTGTTCGCGAGAAAGCAAAAAACCAACTTCGCATTGTCCAAGCTCTCGATCTGTGTGCTCAACGTGGCCGCGTAGAGTGGGTAGAAGTAGACACTGAGAAGAAGTCGGGCGTTTTCAAGAACGTTCCAGCTCGCAGTGATCTGTCCGCCGACATCAACGAAAGCCTGATTGTCGAGCTCTACTCCAAGTAAGGGCTAGAAAATAGGTGCATCCATGCAGATTTCGGTAAATGAGTTCCTGACACCCCGTCACATTGATGTGCAGGTTGTCAGTCCAACCCGCGCCAAGATCACTCTCGAGCCTCTCGAGCGTGGTTTTGGCCACACCCTGGGCAACGCGCTGCGCCGCATCCTGTTGTCCTCAATGCCTGGCTGTGCAGTAGTCGAGGCCGAGATTGACGGTGTGCTCCACGAGTACAGCGCCATCGAAGGTGTACAGGAAGACGTAATTGAAATCCTGTTGAACCTTAAGGGTCTGGCTATCAAGCTGCACGGCCGTGACGAAGTTACGCTGACCTTGTCGAAGAAGGGTTCGGGGGTGGTTACCGCTGCCGATATTCAGCTGGATCATGATGTCGAGATCGTTAATCCCGATCACGTAATCGCTAACCTGGCGTCTAACGGCGCCCTGAACATGAAGCTCGTAGTAGCTCGTGGTCGTGGTTATGAGCCGGCAGACTCGCGTCAGAGCGATGAAGACGAAAGCCGCAGCATTGGTCGCTTGCAGCTTGACTCTTCGTTCAGCCCGGTTCGCCGTATCGCATACGTGGTGGAAAACGCCCGTGTCGAGCAGCGTACTAACCTGGACAAGCTGGTTATTGATCTGGAAACCAACGGTACTCTGGATCCTGAAGAGGCTATCCGCCGCGCTGCAACCATTCTGCAACAGCAGTTGGCTGCGTTCGTCGACCTCAAAGGTGACAGCGAACCAGTGGTAATCGAGCAGGAAGACGAGATCGATCCGATCCTGCTTCGCCCGGTTGACGATCTGGAACTGACTGTACGTTCGGCTAACTGCCTTAAGGCGGAAAACATCTACTACATCGGCGACCTGATTCAGCGTACCGAAGTAGAGCTGTTGAAGACTCCGAACCTGGGCAAGAAATCCTTGACTGAAATCAAGGACGTTCTGGCCTCCCGCGGTCTGTCCCTCGGCATGCGCCTCGACAACTGGCCGCCTGCAAGTCTTAAGAAGGACGACAAGGCGACTGCCTGATCGTCGTAATCACCGAACGTAGTGTTTGGTAAGGAATGAACCATGCGTCATCGTAAAAGTGGGCGTCACCTGAGCCGCACCAGCTCGCACCGCAAGGCCATGTTCCAGAACATGGCGGTGTCGCTGTTCGAGCACGAGCTGATCAAAACTACTCTGCCAAAAGCCAAAGAACTGCGCCGCGTTGCCGAGCCGCTGATCACTCTGGCCAAGACAGACAGCGTTGCTAACCGTCGTCTGGCTTTCGACCGTACTCGTTCGAAAGCCATCGTAGGCAAGCTCTTCAACGACCTGGGCAAGCGTTACGCTACCCGTGAGGGTGGCTACCTGCGCATTCTCAAGTGCGGTTTCCGCGCTGGCGACAACGCTCCTATGGCGTACGTCGAGTTGGTTGATCGTGCTACCGGCGGTGAAGCTGTTTCCGCTGAGTAAGACGTCAGTCTGAAACAAAGAACCGGGCCTAGTGCCCGGTTTTTTGTGCGCGCTCGAAAAGTGGATTTACGTTCTGTTGGTATTGGTTATCTCTATCGATTGAGATGAGTTAATGAATTAGATGGTGTCATGCTCATCGTCAATACTTCCTTTCAGCCGATTAGCCGGCAGTTCAAGACCGATAAAGGAAGAGATCGCATGAGCCAAAACAAGATGCTTACCACTGCCAGTGGCGCTCCTGTCGCTGATAATCAGAATTCCCGCTCCGCAGGCCCGCGTGGGCCGCTGTTGCTTGACGACTTCCACCTGCTCGAGAAGTTGGCGCACTTCAACCGTGAAAATATCCCTGAGCGTCGTGTGCATGCCAAAGGCTCAGGGGCATACGGCACCTTCACCGTAACTCGTGATATCACTGAGTACACCAGCGCCAAGCTGTTCGCGGCCGTCGGCAAGCAAACCCCAACCTTCCTGCGATTCTCCACTGTGGGCGGTGAGCGTGGTTCGGCTGACACCGAGCGCGACCCACGGGGTTTTGCGCTGAAGTTCTACACCGAAGAAGGCAACTGGGACATTGTGGGTAACAACACGCCGGTGTTCTTCATTCGTGATCCTTTGAAATTCCCGGACTTTATCCACACCCAAAAGCGTCTGCCGCAAAGCAACCTGAAAAGTGCGCAAGCGATGTGGGATTTCTGGTCGCACTCCCCTGAGGCACTGCACCAGGTCACGATCCTGTTCTCGGACCGCGGCATCCCCGACGGCTATCGCCACATGCACGGCTTCGGTAGCCACACCTACAGCCTGATCAGCGCCAAGGGCGAGCGGCACTGGGTGAAATGGCACTACAAAACCAAACAGGGCATCAAGAACCTGGCGCCAGCTGAGGCCGCGCGCCTGGCAGGTACCGACCCGGATTACGCCCAGCGCGACCTGTTCGAAGCCATCGAGCGCGGTGATTTCCCGAAATGGAGCGTGTGCATCCAAATCATGACCGAGGCCCAGGCCGCTGCGCATTACGAAAACCCGTTCGACGTGACCAAAACCTGGTCGCAGAAAGAGTTTCCGCTGATCGAGGTCGGTGAGCTGGAGTTGAACCGCAACCCGCTCAACTATTTCGCGGAAGTAGAACAGGCTGCCTTTGGCCCAAGCAACATGGTGCCAGGTGTAGGCCTCTCTCCGGATCGCATGCTGCAAGGTCGCGTCTTCGCCTATGCCGACGCGCACCGCTACCGTGTGGGCACCAATCACCAGCAACTGCCGGTGAACGCACCTCGTAGCACGGTCAACAGCTACCAGCGCGATGGTTCGATGGCGTTCGGCACCAATGGTGGCGCGGCGCCGAATTACGAGCCCAACAGCTACGTCGACTCGCCAAAGCAAACTCCGCACTACGCCGAGCCGCAGTTGGCTCTGAGTGGCGCTGCCGATCGCTACGATCATCGCGAAGACACGGACTACTACAGCCACGCAGGCGCGCTGTTCCGCCTGATGAGCGATGAACAGAAGACGCTGCTGGTTAGCAACATCGCTGGTGCGATGGCAGGTGTATCGAGCGATGTCGTCGATCGCCAGTTGCAGCATTTCTTCAGGGCTGATCCGGCGTATGGAGAAGCAATCGCAAAGCTGCTCAATGTACAGATTAACGAAGTCTAAATGAGAAGCAGAACCGCCCTTATTTGGGCGGTTTTTGCGTTATTTAGGCTGCTTTTCTAAGAATATCTTCGCTTTTATTGCGTTTGGTCCGTGACGATGGAGTCGTGTTGGTTCAAACTACAGACTTTCAAGCAGGGAGATGTAGGGCGATGAAAGGCCACCCAGACGTTATCGATTACCTCAACACGTTGCTGACCGGCGAATTGGCCGCGCGTGACCAATATTTCGTGCACTCGCGGATGTATGAGGACTGGGGTTTCACCAAGCTCTACGAACGAATCAACCACGAGATGGAAGAAGAAGCCGGGCATGCCGATGCACTGATGCGCCGCATTCTGATGCTCGAAGGTACTCCACGCATGCGTCCTGATGATCTCGATGTCGGCACCACGGTACCGGAGATGCTGGAAGCGGACCTGCGCCTCGAGTACAAAGTACGCGCCGCTCTCTGCAAAGGCATCGAGCTCTGCGAGAAGCACCAGGATTACATCAGCCGCGAGATCCTCGAAGTTCAGCTCAACGACACAGAAGAAGATCACACCTATTGGCTGGAAAAGCAGCTGGGCCTGATCAAGCTGATCGGTATCCAGAACTACCTGCAGTCCCACGCCTGATTCACCCAGATACAAAAAAGCCCCGGCCACTGAGACAGTGACCGGGGCTTTTTCATGGGCCTTGATCAGGCCCGATCACGCTCCAGCAGCGGTTTGAGGTAGTAGCCGGTATGAGATTGTTTCATCTCGGCGACTTCCTCTGGTGTGCCAACGGCGATGATCTGGCCACCTTTGGAGCCGCCTTCCGGCCCCAGGTCCACCAGCCAGTCGGCTGTCTTGATCACGTCCAGGTTGTGCTCGATCACCACCACGGTATTGCCGTGATCGCGCAAGCGGTGCAATACGTCGAGCAGTTGCTGGATATCCGCGAAGTGCAGGCCGGTTGTCGGCTCGTCGAGGATGTACAGGGTCTTGCCGGTATCGCGCTTGGACAGTTCGCGGGAAAGCTTGACCCGCTGTGCCTCGCCACCGGACAGCGTGGTCGCCGATTGCCCCAGTTTGATGTAGGACAGGCCGACGTCCATCAACGTCTGTAGCTTGCGCGCCAGGGCCGGGACCGCGTCAAAGAACTCTCGGGCTTCCTCGATGGTCATCTCGAGGGTCTCGTGAATGCTCTTGCCCTTGTACTTGATCTCCAGGGTTTCGCGGTTGTAGCGCTTGCTCTTGCAGACGTCGCACGGTACGTAGATGTCCGGCAGGAAGTGCATCTCGACCTTGATCAGACCATCGCCCTGACAGGCTTCGCAGCGCCCACCCTTTACGTTGAACGAGAAGCGCCCCGGACCATAACCGCGGGAGCGGGACTCTGGCACGCCGGCGAACAGCTCGCGAATCGGCGTGAACAACCCGGTGTAAGTCGCCGGGTTGGAGCGCGGCGTGCGTCCAATCGGGCTCTGGTCGATATCGACCACCTTATCCAGATGCTCCAGCCCCTTGATGCTGTCGTGCGGAGCCGCTTCGAGTGTCGTCGCACCGTTCAGCGCCGTGGCGCTGAGAGGGAAAAGCGTATTGTTGATCAGCGTGGATTTGCCCGAGCCGGACACACCCGTCACGCAAGTCAGCAAGCCGATCGGAATATCCAGATCGACATTGCGCAAGTTGTTGCCACGGGCGCCTTTCAGCGACAGCGACAGCTTCTTGTTGCGAGGTGTGCGCTTGGCCGGTACTTCGATCTTCACCCGACCCGACAGGTACTTGCCGGTCAGCGAATCCGGATGCGACATCACCTCGTCCGGCGTACCCTCGGCAACGATGGCGCCGCCATGGACCCCGGCCCCCGGGCCGATATCCACCACGTAGTCGGCCAGGCGAATGGCGTCCTCGTCGTGTTCGACCACGATCACCGTGTTACCGATGTCGCGCAGGTGCTTCAGAGTGCCCAGCAGGCGGTCGTTATCGCGCTGGTGCAGGCCAATCGAAGGTTCGTCGAGAATGTACAGCACGCCGACCAGCCCCGCACCGATCTGGCTGGCCAGACGGATACGTTGTGCTTCACCGCCCGACAGCGTGTCCGCGCTGCGGTCCAGCGACAGATAGTCGAGGCCGACGTTGACCAGGAACTGCAGGCGCTCACGGATTTCCTTGAGGATCTTGTCGGCAATCTCGCCGCGACGACCGGTCAGCGACAGCCCGCCGAAATATTCGCAGGCATCACCGATTGGCAGGTTGGTCACTGCCGGCAGGTTTTTCTCTCCCACCCACACATGCCGCGCCTCGCGCCGCAGACGGGTGCCACGGCAATCCGGGCAGGATTGGGTGCTGAGAAACTTGGCCAGTTCTTCGCGCACCGAAGCCGATTCGGTTTCGCGATAGCGACGCTCCAGGTTCGGCACGATGCCTTCGAACGGGTGCGAGCGTTTGACGATGTCGCCGCGATCATTCAGGTATTTGAAGTCGACGTTCTGTGAGCCGGTGCCGTGCAGGATCTGCTTCTGCTTGTCGGCCGGCAACTCGTTGAACGGCACTTCCAAGCTGAACTTGAAGTGACTGGCCAATGAGCCAAGCATCTGGAAGTAATAGACGTTGCGCCGGTCCCAGCCGCGAATCGCCCCTTCGGCCAGTGTTAGCTCGCCGTTGACCAGTCGCTTGATGTCGAAGAACTGCTTGACCCCAAGGCCGTCGCAGGTCGGACAGGCGCCGGCCGGGTTGTTGAAGGAAAACAGCTTGGGTTCGAGTTCGCTGATTGCGTGGCCGCAGATCGGGCAGGCGAAGCGTGCGGAGAAGATCATCTCTTCGCCCGGTTCGTCGTCCATCGGCGCTACCAGCGCAATGCCATCCGCCAGCTTGAGCGCGGTTTCGAAGGATTCGGCCAGTCGCTGTTGCAGATCGGCGCGGACCTTGAAGCGGTCGACCACCACGTCAATGGTGTGTTTCTTCTGTTTGTCGAGCTTAGGCGCTTCGTCCAGCTCATAGAGCTTGCCGTTGATCCGGGCACGAACGAAACCCTGGGCCCGCAGCTCTTCGAAGACCGAGAGGTGCTCGCCTTTGCGCTCGCGGATGACCGGTGCCAGCAGCATAAGTTTGCTGCCCTCCGGCTGCGCGAGGACCAGATCGACCATCTGGCTGACGGTCTGCGCTTCCAGCGGGATGTCGTGATCCGGGCAGCGCGGGATGCCGACGCGCGCATACAGCAAACGCAGGTAGTCGTAGATCTCGGTGATGGTGCCGACGGTCGAACGCGGGTTGTGCGAGGTCGACTTCTGCTCGATGGAGATGGCCGGCGACAGGCCTTCGATGGTGTCGACGTCGGGCTTTTCCATCATCGACAGGAATTGTCGGGCGTAGGCTGACAGCGATTCGACGTAGCGGCGCTGGCCTTCGGCGTACAGTGTGTCGAATGCCAGCGACGACTTGCCGGAGCCGGACAGGCCGGTGATGACGATCAGCTTGTCCCGCGGCAGGGTCAGGTCGATGTTCTTCAGGTTGTGGGTTCGAGCCCCACGGATCAGGATCTTGTCCAAAGTGGCCTCGCTTGGCGGGCGTCGAAAACGTAGGAGTATACGGCCAAATACTGGATGGATGCACACTATCGAATGATGTCATTGCAGGCTTACATGAAAGGTCTTTCATCTACACGCGGCAAAGCGTCGCGATATACCCAGTCAATCGATCGGACTGGTAGAATCGCCGCCGGTTCACATGAGGTTTTTCCATGCACGATCCCCACAGCGAACGCATGAGTGGCAGCGAGACCCGCGCGGCGAGCGGTCTGGCCCTGGTGTTCGCCTTCCGCATGCTGGGCATGTTCATGGTGTTGCCGGTACTGGCGACCTATGGCATGGACCTCGCTGGAGCGACCCCCGCCCTGATAGGGCTGGCGATTGGCGCTTACGGCCTGACCCAGGCAATTTTCCAGATTCCTTTCGGCATCATTTCCGATCGCATCGGCCGTCGCCCGGTGATTTACCTCGGGTTGGTGGTATTCGCCCTTGGCAGCGTATTGGCGGCCAACGCCGATTCGATCTGGGGCGTGATCGCCGGTCGTATCCTGCAAGGCGCAGGGGCGATTTCCGCCGCAGTCATGGCCTTGTTATCGGATCTGACTCGCGAGCAGCATCGCACCAAGGCCATGGCCATGATCGGCATGACCATCGGCCTGTCGTTCGCCGTGGCGATGGTGGTCGGTCCCTTGCTGACCCGGGCTTTCGGCCTTTCCGGATTGTTCCTGGCCACCGGTGGCATGGCGCTGGTGGGTATCGTGATCGTGATGTTCATGGTGCCGCGCTCCACCGGTCCATTGCAGCACCGCGAGTCCGGCGTCGCGCGCCAGGCCTTGATGCCGACCCTCAAGCACCCGGACCTGTTGCGCCTGGATTTGGGTATCTTCGTGTTGCACGCGATGTTGATGTCGAGCTTCGTGGCCTTGCCGCTGGCGCTGGTCGAGAAGGCCGGGCTGCCCAAGGAACAGCACTGGTGGGTGTACCTCACAGCGCTGCTGATCTCTTTCTTCGCCATGATCCCGTTCATTATCTACGGCGAAAAACGACGCAAAATGAAACGAGTTCTGCTCGGTGCCGTCGTGACGCTGATGCTCACTGAGCTATTCTTCTGGCAGTTCGGCGACAGCCTGCGGGCTCTGGTGGTGGGTACGGTGGTGTTCTTCACCGCGTTCAACCTGCTGGAGGCTTCGCTGCCGTCGCTGATCAGCAAGGTTTCACCGGCTGGCGGCAAGGGCACGGCGATGGGGGTTTATTCCACCAGTCAATTCCTCGGTTCGGCATTGGGCGGAATTCTCGGCGGCTGGATGTTCCAGCACGGCGGTTTGTCGGTTGTGTTCCTGGGATGTGCGGCTCTGGCTGCACTCTGGTTGGCCTTTGCTGTTACCATGCGTGAACCTCCCTACGTGACAAGCCTGCGCTTGCCGTTGTCGCCCGAGGCGATCCGCGAAGCGGGTCTGGTCGAGCGCCTGAAGGCCGTCGTAGGGGTAACAGATGCAGTGATAGTCGCTGATGAGGCGGCCATTTACATCAAATTGGACACCGAACTATTGGATCGCAGCACCCTGGAAGACCTGGTGAACAACCCGGCCGGGGCAGCGTGCGTAGCCTAGGAGAACGTAATGGCCCGTGGGGTTAACAAAGTCATATTGGTCGGCACTTGCGGCCAGGATCCTGAAGTTCGCTACCTGCCGAACGGTAACGCCGTGACCAACCTGAGTCTGGCGACCAGCGAACAGTGGACCGACAAGCAAACCGGTCAGAAAGTTGAAAAGACCGAATGGCACCGTGTATCGATGTTCGGCAAAGTGGCGGAAATCGCCGGCGAATACCTGCGTAAAGGTTCGCAAGTCTACATCGAAGGCAAGTTGCAGACCCGCGAGTGGGAAAAAGACGGCATCAAGCGTTACACCACTGAAATCGTGGTCGACATGCAAGGCACCATGCAGCTGCTGGGCGGTCGTCCACAGCAGGGTGACCAACAAGGCGGTGGTAACAACTACCAGCAGTCCGCGCCACGCCAGCAGGCTCCACGCCCTCAGCAGTCGGCACCGCAGCAGCGTCCAGCGCCACAACAGGCCGCTCCGCAGCCAGCTCCGGATTTCGACAGCTTTGATGACGATATCCCGTTCTAATCGGGACCTATGGAAGTGTCTAAAGCAAATTAAGAGGACTGACCCCAGTGTTTACACAGGGTTAGTCTCTAAAAGCCCACAAGAAAGCCCCGCGTTTTTGTAAAGAAGCGTGGGGCTTTTGCTTTACACCTTTTGAATGTCTCTTCGCTTGTGCGCTGTTCGCCTCCTCTAGTGTCCAAAAAGCGCTGACCTGCTTTGCGATTAAAAAATGAAATGCATTCCATTTCGCGATCTGTGCCTGCGTGTGGCATGGCTTGTCTGACGATGTATGCCTTCAGTGAGGAGAACCAGAAAAGGAGCGTGTACATGTCTTTATGGCAGGTTTTCTTTTCAATTCGCCCAAGGTCGCCTTCGCTTGTTTGAACTGTGTAATGGATGGCGGCTGTTGGTCACACCAGCATAAGCCATCGGGCCTGTGGTCCAAAGCTTAGCTGGTGAGCGGAGCGTCTTGGCATGTCTTGGTTGGGTGACCATCTACTTGGGGAGCCGTGCAATGAGAAAGCCGGCAGGCCTAGACTACATGGTGGCAAAACAGTAGCTTGCTGCTCAGGCGCCTCGAAAACCTTTCATGGAGGACGCAGAACAGGACAAGTAGATAGGCCGAGAGACAGGAGGTTGAATGTTTGAGCCTATAGAAGCACTGGATATCTACAACAAAAACGTCAATATCCTGATCGGCTCGGGTGCGTCGGCAGATCTGTTTCCCACTCTGGGGTTGCAGATTCGGGATGCGCAGGGCAATTGGGAGACGATTGAAACGCTGTCAACCAAATATGCACTGCGCCCCGAAAAGAATGCGGCGCTGTTTATGCACTACTACAACACGTGCATTCATCCCGTACAGACATTTACTCCGTCAGCGATCACCACGCCTGAGGGGCTGGAAAACCTTCACCACTACGAAGTGTTTTTGCGTACGTTATTAGGGTTCCTAGACAGACGAAAGGATGCTAATCGAAAGATCAACATTTTCACGACCAATTATGATGGCTGCCTGGCGCACTCAGCTGATCGTCTACTCGTGAAAGGGGCGCACGAATTTGTTGTGAACGATGGAACCTCAGGGTTCTATAAGAAGCATCTGCACGCCAAAAACTTCAACACGTTTCAATGCCAGACCGGGGTGTTCGAACGTGCCGCTTACGGCGTCCCGCAGCTCAACATCATTCACTTGCATGGTTCAGTTTACTGGGCCAAGAGCGGTGACAAGATTGAGGTGAGCTACAAGAATGACTTCAAGAACGTGCTCACTCCACACGTCGAAAACAAGATTTCGGAGTTTTCAAAGTACCTAGTTACCAAAGGGGGCGTCACTGACGAGGTCCCGATGGTGAAGCTTACCCATCATCAAATAGATAGATTCTGGTACGAATACAACAAGCTGCCCATCGTGAATCCTACAAAATGGAAGTTTCACGAGACGGTTTTTGAAGAGCACTACTATCAAATGCTCAGGCTCCTCAGCTACGAGTTGGAGCGACCTAACTCGATCCTGATCACGTTCGGGTTCTCCTTTGCGGATGAGCACATCCTCAAACTCGTTCAGCGCTCGCTGTCAAACCCCAAGCTCCAGACGTTTGTTTGTGCCTATAGCCAGCGGGGCGCGCAGAAAATGCGCGACGAGTTTGGGGCTTGGAGAAACGTCAAGGTCATCGGCCCGCCCGAGGGGGCTGACTTGAATTTTGCCAATTTCAATAAGCATGTGCTTTCGCTCAGTCCGCAAGCCTACGAGTCCGGAGATGCTCACTGATGACCATCTCTGTAGGTGAGGTTATCGCCGTCAGCGGCGTCAGGATTACCTTGAGGATATTCGAGGATTCCAACCAGGAGACTCTGTTTCACGATGGGGTGAAGTACAGAGGGGTGTCAATCAGAGAGCATTTGCTGATCCAGCGCGGGTTCATCGATATCGTCTGTCTGGTCGAAGGTGAATACCTCGATGAGCGCAAGCTGGACGAGTCCGCCGAAAAAACTGCCTACATCAGGAAAGTCGATGTCCGGCCCATCGGCTACGTGGCCGATCATCAGTTCTATGAAGGCGTAAAGTATCTGCCGATGATCAGAGACCTTGCCTCTCTACTTAGTGAGGAGATGGTCGGGAAGATCTACGGTGTGAACAATGGGGCCAGCTTCACAATCGGTGCGATGCTCAAGGAAAACGTCGCTATTAGCCTTCCTTGGACGCGGCTGTTTAACAGTCATCTGGGCATTTTTGGAAACACGGGCAGTGGGAAATCGAATACGTTGGCCAAGCTCTACACGACCTTGTTTCGGGAAAAGCTTGAAGGGTTAAAAGGAAAGAGTCAGTTCATTATCATAGACTTCAATGGTGAGTACACGGGCGACCAGATCCTAGCCGCCGCAGATAAAAAAGTGACGGTTTTAGATTCCAAGAAAGGCGCGCAAAAATTCACGTTGGAGAGTGCTCACTTCTGGGATGCAGAAACCCTCAGTCTACTTTTTCAGGCAACCACGAACACGCAGGCTCCGTTTCTGCGGCGGGTCTTATCAGGGAAGGAGAAGTTTAAAGAAATTCCGCTCTCGCATTTCTTGGTCAAAACCTTTGAGCGGGTGTTTGCTGCCGCAGAGCCTAAGCCGGAAGCGCTTGAGTTGGCGCGCGAGGTCGCCCGAATTGTTGACTCGGAAGCGTTGCAACACCATTTGGCCGGGGTCAAATACCATGCGCAAAATAAATATTTTAGAGCGCTGGAGGGGCATTACTACGATTCAGATGGAAAATCATTTTCTGACTTTTTGAAACCTTTCCTCGCCGAGCATGTGAACCTGGAGGAGCTGGATCAATTCGATGAGCTACTTTTTCGGTGTTATTTACAGCTTTGCAATGATGTGGTGATGGGCTACGCGCAATACGAGCATATCCAGCCCGTATTGGGCAGGGCGAGGTCTTCTCTGGCGGGATTGCGTAACGTCCTGCATATCGTCGATGACGCACCGCAGCCCGCTCTGTTGCATGTCATCTCCCTGAAGAAATGTAAGAACGATGTGAAAAAAATTCTGCCGATGCTCATTGCCAAGAATTTTTATGTGAATCACAAGGAAGCTGAAGGGTTAAACAGCCCTCCCACTAAAACCCTGCACCTGATCATTGATGAAGCGCATAACATTCTTTCAGAGCAATCAACACGAGAGCATGAAATCTGGAAGGATTATCGCTTGGAGCTGTTTGAGGAAATAATCAAGGAAGGACGAAAATATGGTGTGTACCTGACGCTCTCCAGCCAACGGCCTGCGGACATTTCTCCCACTATCGTCTCCCAAATACATAATTTCTTCATTCATCGTCTGGTCAACGAGCGTGACTTGATGTTGCTCGATAATACGATCAGTACATTGGACGCTTCGTCCAAATCATTGATACCTACCTTGGTCAAAGGGTGCTGCGTACTCACTGGAACGGCGTTCGACTTGCCGATGATCCTGAAGGTAGATCCATTGCTGGAAGGGCACAGGCCCGCGAGTGATGATGTCAATCTTGAGGCGCTGTGGAAAAGCCCATGAGTGTTACCTGCGAGGAGCCTCAGCGAGCGGTTGGATGAGCAGAGATCTACCCAAGAGGTCGAGCGGCTTACAATGAGGGTTTGTACCCACCCTATGAACAGCTTGGGCTCAGATTAGCCATCATAACGAAGAAGGCTCGCCGAGGGAGTCCTGAAGTTCTTTAAGAACTTCCGAGGATTGCACCACCATGTGGTGGCTAACTTTTGGGTCTGCACCATGGATAATCGCATTTCTAAGTGAAATGAGTTCTCTTAGTTTGTTGTACAGTTCTGTCGTAATTCGTTCGCTCTGGAGCAAGAGCCTAGCCAGCCGGCTATTAGAGGTTCGCTTATTGTTTTTTAATGGCTCTGCTACTGCCATGACCATCGTTTCGAAATTGGTGGCTGAGGCTAAAAGGCCTTCAATCTGATTGTAGTTCTTAACGAAATCCTCTAGCTTTCCGTTCCGCTCCCCTGCTTGATTTTTAGGGTCAATCTCATTTTGGAGTGCGATACTGGCAGACTCAAGCCCATCGGGCTCAACAATGTCCACAACAAAAAACGCAATGGTGATGAAAGATACGGCGAAGAGTGATTGGGCGAGGTTCAGCAGAATGGTCAGTAGCAAAGTGTTGGAAGAGTTCTCATAGGCGAACACAAGGCTTGTAAATAGCATCGTGAACATAACGAGCGCGGTGATGACAGCCAACTGCTGGAAATACCTATGTTCGAGCTTCGCAATCGGCTCGGTACGGGTGGCGTCAGCCCTAGCTTCTCGCCCGAGCTCGCCCCGGAAAAATATATAGCCTGTCAGTGTTAAGCCGTACACAGCGGCCAAGACCTGAGCCGAAGTCGAATACAAATACATTATTTGGTTTTCGGTAAGCTCAAAAAAGGCATCATTCACCCCGTAATACATCGTGGTTATACAAATTAAAAACAGAGCTCCAAGAATAGTTGAGAAGACTACCTTGTTTGGGATTGAATTCAGTCGCATCTACCATCCTTGAAAAAACCATTCGATCAGCGAGCCCGTAAGCAATAGCTATGCACCTGGCGTCGCAACCGCCTCGAGAGGCGGCGTGTCATTATGCCATTATTGGCGCTTACGGCGAATCCCAGCGGATATGTGCAATTCTTGACCTATTTTTAATGGACGAATTTGAAGGCCGCCTGCCGTGCTCGCTCCTCCGAAGCTTGGTCAGGCAGTGTGCGAAGTAGGCTTCAAGCCGGCTCAGCAGTGCTTCAGCGCTCTCTTCTGCATCCTCGACAGAGAAGCGAGCGTTGAAGCCTGGATAGGCTGTGTTCACCTCGTTGAGTATCCATCGGATCGAGTTGCTTCATGGCGTGGAGCGAAACCGAGCTGAGTTCAGATCAATCAGGCTGTTTCACACCTCTGATCTCACGACTCAAAATCAAGCGGCTCCTCTGTCTCACTCTTGTCGGTGTCCCGTTTCCAGTGATGGATCTGGGGTTTCCCCTTGCTATGCCAGACGACTCCTTCAGAACGGCGCCAGGACGCATGGTGGTTTCCTCCATCAGGCCACGCGCCACGTTCGGTGACGAACACCCATATGCACGAGAAACCATCTTCCTCAAGGAATGTATTGAATAGATCTCGGTCAATGAAGGCGTGTGAGCCGTCATCTCTGCTCTGCCCACTGATGAAGAGAGGAGTGCCGGAAGTACCAACGTAAATATTCGGGTTTGCGTAATCTGGTTTCAGGCCGAGGCGTTTGGCTAACCAGGGCGCAGGCATCAGAGCATGGGCGCCGTCCGTCAGCGAGGCGTCCAGGTGTGACTCCCAGTGGTAGCGGAAACAAGGGTAAGCAACCTCTACCTCGCCGATGTTGTAAAAGTCCATAATTGACCACTGCTCCTGATCCCAAGTTGAGCGCCATGGGGCCTCCAGGAGATAGCCATTGTCCGTTGAGTTGCGCGTCGACCAATTGTCCACTCGGATCTCTTTCTGCAGGCGGATGTACTTTATGAGGGCTTCCTCGTCTTCCTGCCTGACAATTACTGGCAACAGAAATCGCCATTCTTGCTTTCTTTGCCCGTGCTCGCGGTCGGATCTGTCCTTATAACACTCTGTCTCCGAGCGATGCTCGTGCAGAACCACCCAGTCCTGGCCAGTCGAATCCTTCCTGACCAATAGGTTTGGCATGTTCGTCGCGGGATTCTCTTCAAACGGCCACTTGCCAAGCTCTGCCTCGGAAGTCTCTCGCATACTGATCTCGCACCTCCCAATAGAGTCTCTGGGCTTGGCTGGGAGCTCGGCAGGAAGCAGGATCGTGGGATCAATGTCTCGGTGGAAGCCAATGTCGAGTGGCCCTGCATACTGGCGCGAGCCGTGGAGGGCTCGCTCCGACATCCATTTATTGTCAGCAAGACTGCAGAGGAGCTCATCCAAAGCCAGCCACTGGTACTTCTTGCCGATCCGCTCGACGAGAGGCCGGTCTCGGCTGTAGTCATGCCGCCTGCTTCGGTCATTGGGGAAGAGCTTTTTCGTCCATCCCAGTGCGTAGGCTCGCTTGGCAACCCATAGTTGGGCAGCGGCTATGTCGATGTGCGGCAAAGGATCTGGTCGCCCATCTTCATTGTTGAAACGTGGCCTGTACTCCTTGTGATACCGGGCTTTTTCCTTTGCGCTCAATTGCATCAGAAGCAGCTCTTCACAGTCTCTGAAGTGTTCTGAGTAGTCTTTTGCAGCTTTGCCCTTCCGACGCATGGCGAGATCTCGGAAGCGATTGGGTGCGAAGCTACGCATCAGCTCCAGGAGTTCGACACGTAAAGGGCAATGATCTATGACTTCCTGCTCGAAGACTTCATACCGTTCGGTCAGAGTGAGAGGCTCTGCCTTGCTCAGGGACACGTTTGCAAATGAGCTAACGCGCGGACGTATCTCGTAGCATCCAAAATCACCTCCCCACTGAGCGCAAGAGTCTTGTATTTGGGAGTCGCCCGCTCGATTGGCCGCTTTATCCAGCGCTTCCTCAGTCACTGCCAGGCGAATTACCTTGGAGGTATAGGGCGGCCTTGATTGCAGCATGTCTACGGTACTGGGCAGATAGCCTCTGGCGTGTGCAAGCTCAATGATTCCGAAAGCAGCATCTCTGAGCAGAATGGATGCAGGAACATCTTCACGACTGAATACGGTCTTGTAAGCCACGCCAGCAAATTCACGTAGAATTTGCTCGTCATTTCTGATGCAACACGCGCCGTAAGCGGCTGTGTGGAGGCGCTCCAGCACATAAAGGTCGTCGACTTCGTAAAAGGCTTGAGAGAGCTTCGCATAAAGGGATAGGTTGCGGATCATCAAGGACGTGAGCGCCTTGGTTGATTTATCACGTAGCTCGCGGTTTGAACTCGCGAGGAACCACGTGAGAGTTATCGCGCAGAGGTGCTGAACTTCCGGATCAGTATGGTCATTTTGCTCAAGGGCACTCCACTCGATCAGTCTCCGTGCGGTATCACCCTCGCCCAAGGGAAGCCCGTTAATAAGTACAGTCCAGTATGCATCCCGATTTGCCATGCTTCGGTTGATCAACTTTTTGTGAAGTACCCTAGCGTTCCATGGGTGCCCCACACTCGCGCTTACCTGGACAATAATATCGAAGTGTTCCTCTTCAGCTTTTACGAACGCCTCGAATATTTCTAGGGTGCGCTCAGTGAAAGAGTCGTTATTCCTCCATCTTAGGCTTTCGATGAATGCGTTGCCAATGGCGTAGTCATCAGCCCAAACCCCGATGTCTCCAGGTAGTAGATCAAGTAACTCTTGATGAAATAGCTCGGGTAACTGCACGGAAAGTGCATCTGTAAGCCCGGCCCATTCGCCGTGAATACTCTCGCCATCGTGGATAAATTGAAGGGTGCCAGCTCGCAATGCTTCCGATGGGTCATTAACCTCCTTCAGAAGACCAGAGGCCATTAGATAGTCCTGAAGGCGTTGGAAGCTAAAACGAACTATGTCCTCCGGAACTGCGAACGGATCAGCATCCCAGCCTCTGGGATCAGGATCTAGTCTGAAAAGTCCGTTTCTCTGAAGGGCCTCGAACCAAGTTATCCCAGGGGGTGTAGGATACGCATGAAACTTTTCTCCTACGATTCGAATAGCATCAATGTGAGGTACAAAGTCTCGTCTATGGGCTGCCATATAAGCAGCAATTGCAGCGAGTGCCTGGTTGGTGGGTATGACCAGCTCGTCGCTGCCATCCCTTCCTACTCCCAAGTTCCGGGCAATGCTTCTTGTGTAGAAAGAGAATACCTGCTTCGTACCCACCAGTCCCTTAGGGAAATGTCTGAGACCTTCTCGCTTCAGAGCCACACAAGCGCTGCGCAGGAAGAGCGGATTAACGAATTCCGCTGCCAGCCATGGTGTATTTGGTTGAGAGATACCACGTCCGCCTAGGTATATTCTCGCTGCTCGTGATTGCTCTTCCTTAGTTTCGAATCCTTGAATTCTGAACGATGGAATCGTCTCCTCTACAGTTCTAGGGACGACATAAGGCTTGTACTCAGTTCTGCAACTGAACACTAGTAGGAGATTGGCGTAGCGCTCAACCCTGGCGATGAACTCAGCTAGCTCATTACGCCAAAGCGTCAACCCCGCGCCTTCATTGACCGCATCTACCAAAATTAAACCGCGCTTACCGCTGGCATCAGCTGCCGCGCTTAGCGCCTGCAGTAAAGCATCAGGATTGATCTCATCTATACCGAGCCGTCTGGATATCTGAGTCCAGATATTTTCTGCTGTTAAATGCTGGCCAAGGATGAAGAAGACAGGCCGACCTTCCGATATGGCGCTTTCGGCGATACTCCCTAACAGATGTGATTTTCCTGTTCCTGCTTTTCCATATATGAAAATGCTGCGTCGGTACTCGGCGGAGAAATGGCGGTTCTGAATAAAAGACCTGAAAATGTAAGCCGCATCGCTAAGCTTTCTCAGTGTGTGGTCTGCTGAGTCCAGCGCGGAGAATCCTGACTTTGGCTGCTCCGGCGTTGACTCTCGCAAATTCCACACGGCCCGTTCTAAGTCGTGGACGTTTTCCGAGATATTCTCAACGGTTTGTACGACTTCCCTTAGGGGCCAATTTTTCCAAGCGTCGGTTGTGAATTGATGAGAAAGCCTTTCGAGCGAACCAATTTCCCGCTCGATTTTTTCTATTTGGTCGGCCTGGCCACCTAAGGTTTTTCCAACGGATTTGAGTTGAGCTGCAGCGTAAATCCTGGCGATCTGTTCTTGGATCTCTGTGATGATGCAGGGGGCGCGTAACGCTATTCGAAATACTCGCTGTATCCCGACCTCTACATGATCTTCAGGGTGATATCTTTCATCCAGCGACTTGATGGCCAAAGCGATGTGGTCAGAGAACCAACGGGCCGAGAACTCAAAATCTCCAAACCAGAAGCGGCGGAGGCCTTCTGCTGACGGATGAGTTAGCCGGTCCGTGATATCAGAGGCTGTCCAAACAATGAACTCTATGCTTTTTCCTGGCGCAACAAGTTCAGCCCATTTAGCTTTTCGTGCATTCCAAGAATGCCAACCAGTGTTGCCACGACCTTGCTTTCCAGTTTTGTCAGTAAGATCACATGGGAGCGCAATGACGTACTTTGTCAGGTCTGGGTGAGCCTTTAGAGCGGTCTCTACAGAGTCATCAATGTTTGCCCAATTTACTTCTCGAGACTTCGTATAGTATTTGGCTTGATACCCGATCTCGCTCCCATCATCGAGCAACCAATATGCCTCGATTCCTCCGTCCCCGCCGGAACCTTCTATTCGCCTGAATTCCGCGTCAGCGGCTGGCCTTTCCCGTCGAGCTAGCTGGCAGATAAGTTCTTCGAAGGCAAGGCGCTGTCCTGATTCCATGCCCCTGATGCGTGTGTAATCCATGCGGGTATCCGTAGCGTAACTGGTTGGTGGCACCTTGCCTCATGCGAGTGTATTCGTTTGAGCTGGCGATCAAAATGCTGCATTGATATTGCAGGATCACGATCAGGTTTAGCGTTGCGAGGAGCAGAGGTTGTCAATGCTATCAAGGCCGAATTACCCTCCCAAAATGACTGCGGTCGGATTTTTGCCTGGGCGGTGGTTGTGCAGGCCCTGCTTACAAAAATTGATCCTATTTCCTATTGGAAAACGCGTTTCAAGCATTTATTGACGATGCCGCCAACGGCGGTGCTGGCGAAGGCTGGCTTAACAACTGCAGAGCTAGGTCTAGTCCCAGGCTGGCAAGCCCGCCCTTTCTGGTCTCAATCCAGGTGCTCGACCGGCTTCAGCATGGTAGAAAAGTGTAAACAACGGTGCTTCAAAGCCTGGTGGTGTTTACACTTTTTTTAAATGGTGAGTACCTGATTTTCAACATGTTGACTCAAAAGGGAAATTTGAGTTGTTGTCGTTTTTTGGTGAATAGAACCGTTCTAATTAAACGCTTGGAACAAAAAAAGCCAGGCATTCCCAAAGGATCCCGGGCTTTTTGCTGCCCGCGATTTTTCAGTCGAGTATCAGGTGTGGCAGAAACCGGCTCGAATCCTTGGTGATCAGGCTGTTGTCTTCCCGGACACCGATGCCCGCCGCCTGATCGCCGATCACCCAGGAGCCGATCAGCGTATAGCTCTCGCCGAACTTCGGCAGCGGGGCGAATTCCTGCAGGATGAACGGCGCGTCCGTGTAAGGCCCATCCTGCTTCACGATCATGCCCTCCGCGGTTTGCAACTCGATGTTGGCGCCTTCCCGCGAGAAGTACGGTTTGCGAACCCAGCCCTTGGGCACCGCTTTGCCTGGCTCGGTATCCAGGTGGGCGGCGAGCAGGTTCGGGTGACCTTTGTTGAATTCCCACAGCAGCGGCAGGATGCCCTTGTTGGACAGGATCGATTTCCAGGCCGGCTCGAAAAACTGCGTGTCACTCTCGGCAATCGCCGCGCCGAACGGTTCGTGGAAGATGAACTCCCAGGCATGCAGCTTGAACAGGTGAGGGATCCAGCGATCTTCAAGATCGACGAAACGGCCTTCACTGGTCAGCCCGATATCTTCGATATCGATGTGCCGTGATTCGATGCCGACCTTTTCGGCGATCAGGCGCAGGTAGTCAGTGGTGCCCCTGTCTTCCACCGAGTCTTTCATCGAGGCAAAGTAGAACGGTTGCTTGAGCTGAAGCTGGGCGAAGGCCTGATGCAGTTTGGTGTCGATGCTGTTGAACTGGTCGGCACTCTTGGGCAGCAACCCGCGCTCGATGCACTGCTCCAGCCAGCCCCATTGAAAGGCGGCGGCTTCGTACAGACTGGTGGGGGTGTCGTAGTTCAGCTCCAGCAACTTGGCTGGGCCGTTGCCGTTGTAGGAGAAATCCATGCGCCCGTACAGGTGCGGATGGCCTTCGAGCCACGACGTGCGGATCAGGTCGTGGAAGGGCGCAGGAATGCTCAGACGCTCCAGCAGCTCTTCACTCTTGACCACCCGGGCCACCAGATCCATGCACATTTCGTGGATCTCGGAGGTCGGGTCTTCCAGATCGTTTTCGATCTGTTTGAGCGTGAACTGGTAGTACGCGCTTTCGTCCCAATAGGGTTCGTCGTCGATGGTATGGAACAGAAAGCCGAGGCTCTCGGCCGTCTGTTTCCAGTCATGCCGCTCTGCGCAGTGGATTTTCTTCATGGCCTTGCGTCCTCAGCTGCTCGATCCGCCGCCCCAGCCGCTGCGGGCACTGGCCTTGCTGCCGAAGCCGCCACGGGAGGTGGAAGAAGCCACGGAAATCGGTTTCTTGGCCGGGCGCGTAGAGGTGGTGCTGTAGCCGCTGCCGTATTTCGCCTGGTTGGAGCGGTAGAACGTTGAGCCCTTGGCGATCCGCTGGCTGAGCGTGGAAGAGCCGTAGCTGCCGCGATCATCGCGATAGCGATAGACCGGCTCGGAGTAGTAGCTGTTGCGGTTGTTGCTCAGCATGTTGCCGATCAGCAGGCCGGTCAGCAGGCTGCTGGTGGAAAAGCCCGAACCGCCGCCACTGTTGCTGGTTTCTGACGCAGGCAACTGGGCCCTCGCGGCGTCCACCTGGGATTGCGTGACCTGGCCATCAGCCGTCAGTTCGAAGCCGCCCAGCCGGGGGATGAACTTGCCGGCCGAGTCCTGCTGGCACCAATCGGCGACGAAGTCGGCATCGCAATCGGCTTGGTTGTCGTACACCGGGGCCATGCGGCGATGCTCGGCCAGGGCGGTCATGTAGGCGTCGGAGCAGACATCCACCGGCAGCTTTTCATCGGCGCACTGCTGAACGGACTGGAAGTTGTACTTCTTCTGCACCGCGTAGGTTTTTTCCGTTGGCCCGCAGCCCGATATCGCCATGGCGACCGACGCGGCCAGCGAAAGCTGTACGTACTTGCTTCGTTTCATTCGGCGCTCCCTGCCGTCAGTTCTGGGATGGGGTCATGCACGCGGCGTTCAACATGCCGACGCTGATGGCCACTGCCGCCACATAGATACCCGCAGCAATTTCACCTTTTTGAATGCGCTCGGACACGCCCTTGAGCACCAGGCTGGTCATCAGGAACGCCAGCAACTGGACGAACGCGGCGATCACGGCCCAGACAACGAAATCCAGAATGCTGATGGAGTAAGCGATGACATTGCTGGCCGGAATGGCGAAACCGATGATCGCGCCACCCAGGGCAATCGCGGCGGCCACGTTGCCCGAGCGGATCAGTTCGAATTCCTTGTGGGGCGTGATTCGGGTGTAGATCAGCTGGAACAATGCGAATAACGCCGCAGCGCCGCCAAGGTACAAGACGAACCCGAGCACGGCGGCTTTGTTCAGGGAGATGGAGAGTGCTTCCAGCATGGATAACTTCCTGTTTAAAAAATAGTCAGATCGGTGGTGTACAGCGAGATGCCCCGGGACGTGCTCAGGCTGATGGTGCCCTCTGCGTCTTCCTCGACGGAAAACAGCAGGAACTCCCGGCGATTGGTCAGGCCGGTGTCGCGGGCGTAGAGCATCGAATGGTGTTCGATGCGGTAAGTCTCCTCGGGATTGCTCAGGTTTTCGCTCAGCGACACCAGTTCCGTCTGGCCGGTCTCAGTGCCCCATTCACGGGTGAATACGATGCCGTCATGGGTATAGTTCGGCAAGCCGATCCGGCTGTCGGGACCGGCCAGCCGGCGCAATTCCGCTTCAGTGCTGATGGTGACGTAATCCAGGTAATTGAACAGGATCACCGACTCGACTTGTCCGGCGATTTCGCCGCTGGTGTGCACTTGCAGCCAGTGATCCTCGTCGTTCAAGTAGTAGCGCGACAGCCAGGTCGATTGACCGAGCTCGATGGTGCCGGCGCTCCAGATCTGCTGGGACTCGGGAATCGCCACGGTGGTTTTCCCGTCGAGCAGCAGTTTCAGGGTCGAGTCGAACATCACGCCCTTGCCGAATGCCAAGCCCAGCGGCCCGGCGAGCGCCTCATTGGACGGCACGCTGTCGTTGGCAATCCACTTCGAATCCGAGTTTGGAGCTTCGAGCCCCATGAACTTTTTAAACCATCCCATCGAAGACCTCGAATCGACAAAATGAAAGAAGGGCAATCAATGCCCTTCCTGTTGCGCGGTTGCCGCCTGGATCACTCGGCGGACTGTTTTTTCAGGCGCTCGAGAATGGCGTTGGCGCTGCCTGCGTCCGGGGTGATGCCGGCCTCGCGCAGTTTGCGATCCAGATCGTTGCCGGATGAAGCCTCGGCCAGTTCGTCCTGGGCGTTCAGTTCAGCGGCGCGCTGCTGTTGCTTGGCTTGCAGGCGATTGAGAGTGCCGACAGCGGTTTCCAGCTTGCCGTTGGCGCCACCGCTGGCAATCGAAGCGCTGACCTGGGCCTTCTGCACGCTTTCGCGGGCTTTGGCCATGTCCACTTGCTGGCGCAGGCTCTTGATCCGCGCTTCGGCCTTGTTGATGTCCTTGCGCATGTTGTCGGCGTAGGTGCCGAACTCGGTGGCCTGCTTCTGTTCGACATCCAGATCGTTGGTCAGGGTCGAAATGGCTTCGGCCACTTCCAGCGCCAGGTCTTCGCGATTGGCCTGGATCGCGGCGAGTGCCTTGGACTCCAAGTCCTTGATCTTGGCGTTGTACTCACCGACGCGATCGGCCGAGAGTTTGTGTTTGGCCATGATGGTGACCAGCTCGCGCCGGGCATTGGCCAGGGCGCTGTCGGCGTCGCGGATTTCCTGATCGAGGATGCGCAGGGCCTGCTGGTCGACGATGGCCTCGCCGACTTCGCTGGCGCCGCCGCGCAATGCGGTGAACAAC
Source organism: Pseudomonas sp. SDO55104_S430 (assembly GCF_054070595.1). NCBI lineage: Bacteria > Pseudomonadati > Pseudomonadota > Gammaproteobacteria > Pseudomonadales > Pseudomonadaceae > Pseudomonas > Pseudomonas sp. SDO55104_S430. Next base: position 54,592 of record NZ_JBSVXG010000016.1, read on the forward strand.
TTGCTCCAGATGGACTGAGTCATTGGATTTTCCCTGTTTGCGAATGGCTTGGAAGAGGATTACTTGAAGAAGTGTTCGAAGGCTTCGCTGGCGCGATGCACGTTGTCCACCAGGGTTTTGATCTCGGTGACCACGTTGGTCAGGCTCGAGTCGGAGCTCAGCGCGCCGAACATGTTGTAGACGGTCTGTCCGTTCGGCATGGATTCGATGCCGATCGAGGACAGCGGGAACAGCTCGCGGCTGCGCAGCACGGCATCGTTGAAGGCACGCACGTCACTGATCGAATCGATGTCGACCAGTACGGTGTCGACGATGATCTGCTCGCCGACCACCGCGATGTAAATCGGCAGGCCACCAAACTCGTTCATTTCCAGCTTGATGCTGGACTCGGAGCCTTGGACGAGGGAGAGGGTGATTTCCTGCGATACCACTTCGTCCAGAGCCTGAAGGGCGGTGAACAGGCGGTCGATGGTCCAGTTGTTACCTGCGCTCATGTATTTCTCCGACATGAATGAGCCAGCCAGAATCGGTTGGCGTAGCTGTTGCTCCATTTGCTTGAGCAGGCTTCGATTTTCCGGAAGCACCCAAGTCTCGTGTTTCACATAACCGGCGGCGGCCAGTCCAGCGCGCATCTGCTTCATGTAGAAGCTCGAGGGCTTTTTCGTGGACGGTTTCGAGCGCTCTTCCTTGCCGGCGGATGCCCGTGCTGAAGAGCTGCTTTTCATGGTGGCCACTCCCGTTATGAAAACTCACGCGCTGAAACACTACAGTCAATTCTGACAGCTCACAATGGCTCACGCGTGAGATTTTCAGACACACTAAAAAGGCCGGTAACCTGAGTGAGGCTACCGGCCTTGAGCGTTTGCGGGGTCGATCAGTTGGCGGACAGGAACTCGTCGGTCGATATCACTTTGGCATAGGCAAAACCGAGAGCCGACATGAACGCGGCATGCACATGCGCCGCTGGAACGGTCACGCCATTGAATTCCAGATCCCGTGAGGCACAGGCGTCGTGGATCACCGTGACGCTGTAGCCCAGGTCATTGGCGGCACGGGTGATGCCGTCGATGCACATGTGGCTCATGCTGCCGGCGACCACCAGTTCCTTGATGCCTTGCTCGTCGAGGATCGACTGCAATTCGGTTTCGCGGAACGAATTGACGAAGTGCTTGAGGACCACCGGCTCGTTGTTCTGGTTGAGGACCTTCGGATGCAGTTTTGCGCCTTCCGAGCCCGGGGTGAAGAACGGTGCGGCGTCGGAGGTGAATTCGTGGCGGATATGCACCACCGAATCACCGGCTTCACGGAAGGACTTGAGCAGGCGTACGGCGTTGTCCGCGGCGGCATCGGCGCCGGCCAGCGGCCACTTGCCTTGTGGGAAGTAGTCGTTCTGGATATCAACTACGATGAGTGCTTGCTTGGCCATGACTGTTTCCTCGAAGTGCGGTTTGGGTGTGGAATGTAGTATTGGCGCTGGCGCTCCGATCGGGGATTGGCCGCACCGACAATAGACGGGGGAAAACTGACAATGGATGCACAAAGGGCAATCGTCGAACTGGGCGTGTTGATCTATCCCGGCGCGCAGATGGCGGCGGTGCATGGGTTGACTGATCTGTTCGAGGTGGCCAACGGAGTCGCCGCAGAGCATCAAGCTGCGCATTTGCCGTTTCTGCGCGTCAGCCATTGGCGGGCAGATGGCGATAAGATGCCTACCCGGGTCTACGACAGTTATCCCGGCAACCAAGGTGGGTTGATGGCGGTATTGATCCCGCCATCAATCGCCGGTTTCACCGAAGGCCAGGCGCCGCAGTCTCTGCTGGATTGGTTGCGGCAACAACATGCCAACGGCGCGACCCTGGGTGGGGTGTGCGTGGGTTCGCTGCTGTTGGCTGAAAGCGGTCTGCTCGACGGTCGCAGCGCCACGACCCACTGGACCTCGGCCAAATCCTTCGCCGAACGTTACCCGGCGATCAAGCTCAAGGCCGATACGCCCATCGTCGATGACGGCGACCTGATCACCACCGCCGGCCTTATGGCATGGTCTGAACTGGGTCTGCGTCTGGTCGACCGCCTGCTGGGACCGAGCATCGCCACCGGTACCGCGCGTTTTCTGGTGGTGGAACACAGCGACAGCGCCAGCGAGTGCGGCAGCAATTTCGCGCCGATCCTGAGCCATGGCGATGCTTCGATCCTCAAGGTGCAGCATTGGCTGCAGAGCACTGGCGCCACCGACGTGTCGCTGAGCGCGATGGCTGAGCGCGCGGGGCTGGAGGAGCGCACGTTTCTACGGCGCTTTCGCGCGGCGACCGGGCTCAAACCCACCGAATACTGCCAGCACCTGCGGGTGGGCAAGGCGCGGGAGATGCTCGAGTTCACCAATGGGACTATTGATCACATTGCCTGGACTGTCGGGTATCAGGACCCGGGCGCGTTTCGTTCGACCTTCAAGAAAATCACCGGGCTGGCGCCGAGTGATTATCGGACGCGGTTTGGGGTGACGCCGGGGGTTGCCCCCCGGTAGCCGCCACACCACAAATCCCCTGTGGGAGCGGGCTTGCTCGCGAATGCGGGGAGTCAGTTAACGCAGGGGTCACTGA